>JAFXQR010000135.1 GCA_017526985.1 Lachnospiraceae bacterium | reverse complement strand
ATATTTGTCAATAATATATTGGTACTTATTGTAAATAAATACCAACAAAATAGCAGTTGCCCTTTTGTCAAAAAGAAAAACTGCTTTGCATGTCGGCAAAAGCCTTATTTTATTGAGGTTTAGTCATATTTAATCATGAAACAATCAAATACTACCAACTATTTTTTACTGTGAATAGTAACCTATTCCGGCATCTTTTTGATCCGCTCCAGCGCCTTCTTCACGATACTCCGTGGACAGGCAACATTCATTCTTATGTAGTCCTTTCCGCATTGCCCGAAAAAAATTCCTTCCGATACTCTGATATGTGCTGTCTCCAGCAGTACCTTTGCAGGACTCATCTTTCCTGCATAAACGGAGCCGTCGATCCATATCAGATAAGTTCCCTCCGGCTGCATCACGGAAAGTCCCGTATCTTTCAATTCACAGCTGACGAGTGCAACATTTTCTTCCACATAGGCCAACAACTCATTCAGCCACATCTCTCCATAGGTATAGGCCGCCTTTGTTGCCGTAATACCCATTTTATTAAGTCCGAACAAACCGCTGGCAAAGGAGCGGCGATCGATCTCTTTTCGCAGTTTCGCATTCGGTACCACGATATTTGCTGCCTGAATCCCGGCCATATTAAACGACTTGGTCGGCGAAGTCAGGATCACGGCATTCTGTGCCACTTCCTCCGATACTTTTGCGATCGGAATATGCTTTCGGCCACTCAGGGTCAGATCCGCGTGGATCTCGTCACTTACGATCTTTACATCATACTTCATGCAAAGATCCGTAACTGCCTTCAGTTCTTCCATCGTCCATACCCGGCCGCCTGGATTGTGCGGTGAACACCAGAGGAGCATTTTTACTCCATCCTCCCGGATCTTCTTTTCCAGCTCAAACAGATCCACTTCATAACGTCCGTTCACATTCTTCAGTTCACAGATCGTCGGGATCCTACCGTTCCATTTGACACACCGTTCAAACTGCCCGTATACCGGCTGAAAGATCAGCACATGGTCTCCAGGCTGCGTCAAAACATTTAGCGCATGTACGATTCCGGCAACCACACCGGGTACCGGGATGATCTCGGATGTCTTCACTTCCCAGCCATATCTTCTCCGAAACCATCCGGTAACAGCATCAAAATACGCATCATCCGGATCATAATATCCAAAAATCCCTTCTTCCGCCACCTTTACCAATGCATCCCGTACTTCCGGAAGACAGCGGAAATCCATATCTGCCACCCACATCGGGATCAGATCATCGATCCCTTCGATTTTTTCGTACTTGATATCTCCCGGTACATTTCGATTGATCACCGTATCAAAATCATACATAGTGTTTATCCTCCGATTCTATAAAAACCATGGTGCCTGACCTCGTGGTCTCTGTTCACTGCTCCGGCCATTATCATCAAACCACAGATCATTGAACTCTACATTGGCTATCGGTGTGATGATGCCATGGCACTCTAACCATTCCGGTTTATCATCATACCAATCTGCGTACAGATATCCTGGTCTGCGATAATGCTTTCCTTGTAGGAAAGAAGATCCGTCGTATCGTGGATCTCACAGCGTCACTTACACCAAAACTTCATAGTCGTTTTCCTTCCGTAATATCTATTATTATTTCTCCAGTTGAAAATAAGCAAGAAACTTTTCCCGATTCAGAATGTATACATGAGAATCCCAGTCATCATCGTTTGCATATTTCTGTACCGCAATGGGGCACTTACTGACTGCACCGAAGTTTTCCTCCAGCCAATCAAAGACATACTGGTTTGCGCCGTTCCAGATATATTCCACTTTCGCCGGAACGCCATATACCGCAGTGATCGAATTCAGGCACTCCTGCAGCGTCAGTTTTCCGTAACCGTGATGCTTATGTTTCTCCATTGTGTACCACGACGATATCGTCCAGGTTTTTGTCGCCGGATCCACATCGATCTTGCATTCGCAGATCTTATCTTCCTGCGCCACATCATCTTCCGCATAAGCGATCGTTGTAAAGATATCGTGCTCATTATGATCAACATATCGCAGTTTCATAAAATCTCCCATCCATCCTTCCTTTTATGCTCCGCGCTATCCTATAGATTCTTTCTATCTGCTTAGCTTTTATATTCCATAAGATCTCCCGGCTGACAATCCAGGACCTTGCAGATAGCATCCAGCGTTTCGAAGCGGATACCTTTCATCTTTCCGGTCTTAAGATTGGACAGGTTCACATTTGTCATCCCAACCTTTTCGGCCAACTCATTCAACGAGGACATAGGTACCGTGTACTTTTAAGAACATGTTAAGCTTTGTAACATTTCTGTAAAAGTACACGGTTCCTGATTCTTGGAAGTACAATATATCCGTTCATTTTTCTTCCGTTTCCTCATCTTCCCTCGACAATATTTCCTGGAGGGAAACCGCTTCGTCGTAGGATGTGGCCCTAAGTATGGTTTGTCCGCCCGTGATCGCCATCTCCACCTTCGGTTCGGCGAGCACCTGATCTCCCAATACGATATACAGGATGCTGTGATCTTTGCTCAGTTCCGTTGTTGCAAACTCCAGCAGATCGGCTCCTTTCTCATCCATTGTGATCGTCACAAAATAGTGGGTCTCTCCACCCGGTTCTGATGTCCCTTCAAACTTGGCTTCCGTAATAAATCTTCCGTCAAACCAGATGCGTTCATTCTCGCCTTGATAATCGGATACAAACAGCAGATCCCTTTTGGAATACGGTTTCTCTTCCGGTTCTTCATCCAAGTCTTCTTCCGGAAGATCCTCCGGCTCCTGTACGGCTTCCGCGATTTCCGGTTCTTCTTCGATCTCCTGCTCCTTACCGCAGGCACTCAGGCACAGCCCCAGCAATACTGCCGCCAGTCCGTGCCGTACGATCCGTACTCTCTTCTTCATATCTTTTCTTCCCTGTAACTGCCGGTAGCAGCTACGCCTTTACCCTTACATTCCGTATTTTTCCAGATCGACTTTGTTATCAATCACTTCGATCCCATCGGCTTCCAGCAGTTTTTTCTGTACACCGGCACCGCCGAAGACAAATTCTTCTGCCAGCATCCCCCTGGCATTCACCACTCTGTAACAGGGGATATGGTCGGGATCCGGATTTTTATGCAGCGCATTTCCGACGGCGCGGCTCATTTTGGGATTGCCTGCCATCCTGGCCACCTGCGCATAGGTCGCTACTTTACCGAGCGGTATCTGTTTTACCGCTTCGTAGATGCGCTTCGTGGGCGAATCGGTCACCAGATGATAACTCTCCGTGATCATCCTTTGGATATCTTCTGCAGGAATGGTTCCGTCTAATATGACCGTATTCCAGTTTTCTTTATTCTGGTGATACCCGGGGATTACGGATGCATATTTGTCTCTCCAGTAAAACCGCAGCGCCGGATCTACTTTTACATTGATCCAGATATTTCCTTCCCGTTCGTAGGTCCACAGGAAGGCTTTTTTATTCCCCCTTACACGCACCAGTTGCCAGTTGGGATCGTGAAACGGCGCTTCCTGATAGGTATCCGCAAAGGACAGCCCGTAGGCCAGCACTTCTTCTCTTGTCGTCATATTGCCTCTTTCATGTCTGCCGGACAGATCATGTTACCCAGAGCATTATAGTACTTTTTCCGTCGAATGGGAATATCTCCGGATCAGAGGAATCTTTCCAGCCAGATCCGTGACAACTCGAGCCAGCTGTGAACATCAGCAAACATCTTCGCCAGTTCTTCGGGAGTATGCTTGTTCGGAGCCTCTTCGGCTGCCGGTGTCTCCTGCTTGGGTGCAAAGAACTGCTGCATCAGTTCTTCACGGCGCTTCGGCGTCAGATTCACCGCCGTATCCGCTTTCACATGTTCCAGTGCGAGCCCCAGCTGTTCACAGACATATCCGCCGCCCTGCCAGCCGGCAAACTGCTCGTAGCTTGCAACGGAGAGTCCATGTCCGCCCTTGGGGAATACATACTGCGCATACGGAACGCCGTTGTCCTTCAGCGCTTTTGCAAACAGATAGATATTCTCTACCGGCACCAGATCATCTTCCAATGTCTGCCATAAGAAGCAAGGCGGTGTATTGGGCGTAACCTGCTTTTCCAGTGAGAAATATTCCAGTTCCTCCGGATCCGGCTCCATTCCGAGCAGCGCCTGCATGGAATAGATATGCGTATATTTTCCCGAAGTGATCACGGGATAACAGAGGATCGCCCCGTCCGGTCTGTTCGAGATCGCATTCAGATCGGGATCCGGATCGGTAATGTCATCAAAATGGGTACAAAGGCTGGCGCATACATGGCCGCCTGCGGAGAAACCGCATACCAGAAGCTTATCCGCAGCAATATGATATTCCGCGGAATGCTTACGGATCAGGCGTACCGCTCTGGAGATATCCTCCATAGGCTGGCGTTTCAGCGGCACCGACATAGTGATATCGTTTGTATAGGTGAGCACAAAAACATTCATACCCATCTTGTAATATTCCATCGCCGGAAGCTCGCCTTCGTGCGGCGCCAGCATACAATAGCCGCCTCCCGGCACCATCACCATGCACCTGCGGGTGCTGTCATCCTCTTCGTGCAAAAACGCCATCACATTCGGCCGAAAGCCGTATGCCGCCGCGTAAGTATACTCATCCTCTTTCCACAAATCTACCCGAAATTGCTTCATTACCTGTTCCCTCCTTTTTTGATATCACGTGCGATCGCTATATCACAGATATTTTGCTTCTCTCCGAAAAAATACTCCGGCGTGATGATCGCTTCGCTAAGATCATAAGAATCCGTTATCATTCTGTTACCCCCTCACCCTATCAAAAATAGCATTTTTTCGACATTTAAACAAGCCTCTGCGCCATAAGGCAAAATGAAGACCGGCGAGGTGTGCCCGAAGTTCATACTCCCGGCGGACACGCGATGCTCCCGCGCATCCCCAGGAGGGACTAATGGTTACGACCGTATCCCCTTTTTTAAGTTTTTCCGGTATTAACATCTTGTTATTATCCTTTTCTGAAATGCATATAGATGCGCGTTTTCTGATACCCTATCTTTTTATAGAATTCGTTTCCGCCACCGGTCATAACTTCTGCTCCTAATGTACGCAGTACCTGATCATGGTGTGACAATGCCGCTGCCGCAAGACCTTTGTGCTGATGTTCCGGTACCGTACACAAAGGTTCCATATACGCCAGATGATTTTCGGGGATCCACCACATTCCGGAAAAGCAAACATAATCTTCCTTCTCATCTGCGATGATCGCATTGTAATGATAGGTCGCATGCGGTGACGGTGCGATCGTTGCCCCGTAAACATTCTGATACAATTCGTGT
>JAFXQR010000134.1 GCA_017526985.1 Lachnospiraceae bacterium | reverse complement strand
CTGTCTTTACTGCCCGGCGACTTGGCGGAGACTACGGCAGGCCAGAGTCCACCTCATCCGGCGCTGGCGCGCCACCTTCCCCTCAAGGGGAAGGCAAGATGCCTTCCGTGAGGTGATCGACAGCCCTACAACTACGAATTTTGTGAAACAGTATTATGTAGCCCCTAGATTTGGTAGAATTGTTTCACGTGAAACATTATATTGTAATAAGTGGGTGTGAAACGCGTGTTATATATCATCTGATTTATAACCGCAATGTGAACATAATGTGGAAAACCTTGTTTAAAAGTTAAATCAACATTTTTGATAAGTCCTGTGCGGTCTGGGCAAATATCGAGACACCGCATTGTTCCAGGACCTCCCGGTCACGAAAACCCCAGAGGACCGTGATCATATCCAGCCCGCTGTTTTTCGCTGTAGCAACATCCACATCGGAATCTCCGATGTAGATGGCATCAGATTTATCAACCCCAAGCTCTCGAAGGGCGATCTCTACTAAATCCTTTGCCGGTTTTCTGGGCACACCATCCCTGCTGCCGATACTTACATCAAACAGATTCGGAAAATAACGATCCACCAGTGCATGTACATTTTCATCCCGTTTGTTAGAAACGACCGCTGTTTTGATCCCTTTGGATTTTATTTTGCGGATCAATTCCGGGATCCCTTCATAGGGATGGGTTTTGTCTGCGCTGTGTAAGGGATAATACTTTTTGTGTTCTTCTAAAACTTCTGCTTCCTTTTCCGCAGGAGTATTTTCCGGTACGCTCAGATGGATCAACTGCACCATCCCGTTTCCTAAAAAAGAACGGATCTCTTCTCGGGTCCGTTTTGGAAATCCACAAAAACTTAAAGCGTGATTTACACTGTCTGCAAGATCATCCAAAGTATCCAGGATCGTTCCGTCCATATCAAAAATGACTGCCTTATATTGCATCACTGATTCTCCAAACTTTTATATTAATTGAATTAATTCACACGCAGGGATCCCGGCACTCCAAAAATCTTTTCTCTCATAATTACGGATCCGGGAAATGATACTGGAATTCATCGCGCCGTGTCCGACAATCAGAACATCTTTTCCCTCTTCTGATAATGGTAATGCCACCTCGTCAAGAAATGATCCGGTCCGGGTAAATAGCTCATCCAGACTCTCTCCGCCTTCTACCGGAAGCAGATATTCATCCGGATGATGAAACAAAACATTCACCGGACAGTCGGGTATGGAAAAACTGTTTTCGATCCCTTCATAGATTCCGAAGCACATTTCTTTCAATCGTTCATCATAAAGGATCGGAATATTTCTGTCCTGCAAAAGGATCTCTGCTGTTTCTTTTGCCCTCACCAAAGGAGAGCAATAACACACATCGAAGTGAACATCCAGATATTTATTGTGTGCCTGCCTGGCCAGATTTCTTCCATCCTGATTTAACGGAATATCTGTCCTGCCCTGCAACTTATGTAATGCATTCCAATCCGTCGTCCCATGTCTCATTATATATAACATAGTATTTTCAGACCTTTCATAAATTATTATATGTAAATATAATTTAATTTTCTATAATCAATGCAACCAATGCATCATATAATTCAGGATAAGAACGGTTCAAACGGATCAGAGTTCCGGAGGAATTTAAGAAGCAATGTTCCGAATTTCCTTCAAAGACAATATCTCCATTCGCATTCTTCATAATATAAGAAAGCTTCAATTTGACACCTTTAAATTCTTTGACCGTCACTTCGATCTCGATCACATCCGAAAAAGTAGTACTTGCCTTATAACTGCAATCCAGTCCTACCACGGGACAGATCACACCCTCCTTTTCCAGTTTTGCATAATCCCATCCGATCTGAGACATAAAATCCACCCTGGCTTCTTCCATCCATCGGATGTAATTGGAATGATGTGTGATCCCCATCTTGTCCGTTTCATAATATTGCACTGTATGTCTGTATGTATTCATTTTGATCCCCCTGCTATCAAAACTTCTTTTTGTTTTTTCGTGAGTTTATTTTTGATGAACCATTCCCGTTTCATGGCAGAGCGTTTCGCTTCTTTTTCATCATCTTCTTCAAATCGTTCATAATAAACCAGTTTTACCGGTCTGCGGGTTTTTGTATATTTTGCTCCGCAGTCTTCTGAATTATGCTCTTTCACCCTCCGGTCCAGATCGGTGGTCCAGCCGGTATATAAAGTCCCGTCACTGCATCGCAGGATATAGGTATAAGCGATCATGTCACACTCCGTTTGGTTTACCATAATAGCTATTAGCATTGTATCTGTTTTTACCTGATATGTCTACATAACATTTCCTGCGATCTATCATTTTCAGTTTCCGTAATTTTCACGGAAACCAAAATCTCTGTTATAGAATGATCCTTGTCAGGAACAATCGAATACAAGCACAAAAAAGAAAGGGAGTCAGCTTGAAAAATATGGCAGAAAAAAATTTCAAAAATTTTCAGAAAAAAGCTAAAGATTCTTTCAAGCCTTCCGATATAAAGAGAGTAAGGCAAAAAATCAAAGACTATTTAGGAAAAATGAGACAAGTGGATTGCATTACCACTATGCCCAATTTTCCTAAATAGTCTTTTTTTGTGCGATCTGACATAACGCCCGGGTACGGGGGCCATGATCAAACTGTACTGCGACCTGCAGCGCTGCGACTGCAGGGGAGACAACATCCAAAGGTTGAGCGACTGCTTCCGCTGCGAGAATCAGGGTGGGTACACACCAAACGCCAAGGAATCGTAAATAACACCAAAAGGAGGTCAATGATATGAAGAAGAACAATTTCGCAACCGCAGACATCAACAACACTAAGGAGACCAACGCTATGAACAAGAACAGCTTCGCAACCGCAAACAACACCAACGCAAAGGAGATCAACGCTATGAATAAGAAGAACATCGCAACCGCAGACAACACCAGCGTAAAGGAGATGCAGAACATGAAAAAGAATAAGAAAGAACTCACCGTCAGCGAAAGCCGCCAGAAGGCATTCACCTACATCATCTATATGATGGTAGGCAGCTATTTCAAGAACACGGTATGCGCAGATGCCGAGTACATCACCGAAGCAGAAAAAGAGTACAACAAGCTCACGGAAGATGAGCAGGTCTTCCTGGAAAACCAGATCATCCGCTATACCGAGCGTCAGCTCTTAAAGGGTATTGCTTCCCGCATCTGGAAGGAGGGCGTTTCCGTTCACGCAAAGCGCAATAATAAAGAAAGCCAGAAGATCACCTTCTTAGGAAAGGACTTCGAACTGAGCTTCCTGGTAGACCACGCAGACGGCCGCGGTGCCATTATCCGCACCGCTTATGTGGACCACAAGAACAAAGTGGTCACCGGACTGATCCGCACCATCCTGCGCCCGCGTACGGAAGTATGGTACAATCCGGCGGTACGCGATGCAATGGAAAAGCACGAGTCCATTACGGAATGTCCGGAATGCACTAAAATGCTTCCGGCAGGATCCGAAGAAATGGAACTGCCCAAAGCAGGATGATCCATTAACCCGGTAGTCACCAGACTGCCGGGTATTTTTATTTCTACTATCTCTACTATATCTAGTATAATTATACCTATATCATGTACTTGCATTTTTTCCCATAAAAAGAGAAAATAGAAATAATGGGTTTTTATACATGCTATAAGGGAGAAAAAATGGAAAAGATCATCGCAATCACAAATCAAAAAGGCGGCGTAGGCAAGACCACGACAGCGATCAATCTCACAGCCTGTCTGGCAGAACAGGGCAAGCGGATCCTTTTGATCGATGCTGACCAGCAGGGAAATGCGACCAGCAGTTTTTCCATTAATAAGATCGAGCAGGAGCATACCATTTATGAATTGCTGCTGGGAGAGGATTCCATCCGGGAAACGATCATCACGGATGTGATGCCCAATATCTCCGTGATCCCTTCCAATATCAATCTGGGTGCTGCCGAGATCGAACTCATCGGTATTCCCGATAAAGAATTCATCTTAAAAAAAGAAGTGGAATTTGTCAGAGACGACTATGACTATATCATCATTGACTGTCCGCCGGCATTAAACACTCTTACCTTAAATGCACTGACCACGGCAGATTCCGTGATCGTTCCCATCCAGTGTGAATATCTTGCACTGGAAGGATTGAGTGATCTGATCCAGACCATCAATCTGGTCAAGGAGCGCCTGAACCCTTCTCTGGATCTGGAAGGTATTGTCTTCACTATGTATGACAGCCGTACCATCCTATCCCAGAATGTTGTGGAAGAAGTGACCGGACATTTCCCGGATAAAGTATATGAAACCAAGATTCCGCGTAATGTACGTCTTTCCGAAGCACCCAGTTTCGGTCAGCCCATTACCGTTTACGATCCGAAATGTGCCGGTGCAGAAAGCTACCGTAAGCTCGCACTGGAAGTCATCGCCAGAAAATAAATAAAGAGCTCTTTAACATTGAAATCTTTAACATTAAAAGAAGATAATCATCCGAACATTTCTGAACAAAAGAAGCGTTTATCTGAGCCGGACATTGCCAAATGCATCTGTATCTCTATTGTGATCCTGCAGCATTCCGGTCTTTTGCCAAACAATCTTTTTCAGTTTTTTATTATGTTTGACATCCCCCTCTTCTTTTTTCTGTCCGGTTTTGTTTCTGCCAAAAGCACAAAAAAAACAGCTTTTCCGGAATATCTGAAGCAAAAGACGAAACGACTGTTGCTTCCTTATTTTCTTTTTTATCTGATCGATGTATTGGTCTATTTTGTCCTGCAGTTCATCCGCAAAGCACCTGTTGATCTGCTAGCCATACGTCACAATCTGATCCTATTGTTTACCTTATTCGGTGTATCCGTTGTGTGGTTTTTATCCGCGCTATATTTTTCGGATATTCTTTTTCACCTGTTCTTGTCCGTAAAAAAAACAGGTAAAATATACATTGGTATTCTTTTATTTATCCTTCTCATCATAGCACGCATTGTCCGTACACCTTTCGAAGACTGGTATGTACAGGTGTATGCCACACACAACGGCATCGTTCCCGTGCTCCCGGACATTGCTTACTATCTCACCGGTACTTTTCTTCGCATCCCCATGTGTTTTCTGATCTACGCAATGGGTTATCATGTCGGTAATGTGATGCCAAAAAACACTTTTCAGAGTTTTATGCAAAAATGGAACAAACTCCCTGCCGCTTTTCAAACATCCATCACTCTGGTCGTTGCCATGTTTTTATTTGTGACTTCCTATTATGCCTCTGTACTTAACGAAGTGGGCAACCTCGCCGTTTATCATTACGGAAAAAGCATTCTACTTTATCTGATCGCAGCCATCACCGGTATGGCTGCCACCCTGATGGTATCCCATGCCATCGTACTTATGAATATCCGACCCCTGATCTTCGTCCTCACTTACTTTGGAAAAAATACTCTGATCATACTGTTGTCACATCTGGATTTTTATATATTGATCACGGCAATGAATCTTTCCGCACGGATCCCCCATATCCAGAACCGTCTGATGTTCCGCCTGCCGGTGATCTTATTCCTGACATTATTGATCGAAGTGCCTGTGATCGAGATCATCAACCGCTATTTTCCCTTTTTGGTTGGTAAGACCGGTAATAAAAAAAGCCCTTCCGATCAGGAAAAGGCTTAAATAAAATTGCTTTAACAGATATCTCTTTATTTTCCCATACAGAATTCGGAAAAGATCTTTTCTACCAGATCATCTTCCACTTCTTCACCGATGATATACCCAAGATGCCGGTACGCATCCATTAAGTCAATGGAGAAGAAATCCTCTGCCATACCCATAGTGATACTGTTCTGTACATTTTCCAGACTCTGCCTGCTCTGTACCAGTTCGTTTTTCTGTCGCAGATTTGTGATGATCAATTCATCATTGATCCTTGTATACGGATCCACAAAGATCTGCTCCAGCATCTTCTGTAATCGTTCCAGACCATCCTGTGTTTTTGCGGAGATCTCCACCAGCGGATACTTCTCTTCTGATTCTGCCGCATCCATCCCCTCTCCCGCAAATAAGGTTAATATCTGTTTCTTATTCGTAACGGTATCCAGATCCGTTTTGTTATAGAGGATCAATGTCCGTTTTTCCCGGATCTCAGAGATGATCTGGGCATCTTCTTCCGTAAGCGGTGCAGAAGAATCCGCTACATACAGGATCAGATCCGCCTCTTTTGCAGCCGCATAAGCACGCTCTACACCAATCTGTTCCACCTTATCTTCCGTCTCCCGGATTCCGGCGGTATCGATCAGGTTTAATTGCAGACTGCCAATCCGCACCGATTCTTCAATGGTATCTCTGGTCGTTCCCGCAATATCTGTTACGATGGCACTCTCATGACCGGAGAGCATATTTAAAATAGATGATTTTCCCGCATTCGGCTTACCCAGTATGGCAGTACGGATCCCATCCTTCCGTATCCTGCCGTTTTCCGAAAAACGGATCAGTCGATCTATCTCATCTATAAAGAGCATGATCTTTTTCTCCAGCTCCTGCGGATAATCACTCAGATCAAAATGCTCCGGATCATCCAGGGCCGATTCGATATAAGCGATCTCATGCAGGATCTGCTCCCGTAAGGATCCGATCTTCTTATATACTGCACCGCTTAACTGCTGCATGGAATTTTTCGCGGCAAACTCATTTTTTGACGCGATCAGATCCATCACCGCTTCTGCCTGTGACAGATCCAACCTTCCGTTCAAGAAGGCACGCTTGGTAAACTCTCCCGGTTCTGCCAGCTTCACTCCGTTTGCCAGTACAATATCCAATATCTTCTGACACAGATAGATACCACCATGACAGTTGATCTCCACCGTATCTTCTCCGGTATAACTATGTGGACCTTTCATTACAGAGAGCAATACTTCATCAATGATCTCTCCATCCGTATTTTTGATGTTTCCAAGATGCATAGTATGACTTGCAAATTCCGATACTTTTTTTCCGGATCTTGCACTAAAAAAGCGGTCGGCAGCTTCAAAGACTCCCGTTCCGCATACCCTTATAATGCCAATCCCGGCTTCCGTCATACCGGTGGCGATTGCTGCGATCATATCTGTGTTCATTCGTTCGTTTTCCTATAAAAAATAGATGGGATCAACTCCCATCTATTTTATCATAAGCAATCTGTAATAGAAACAATTATCTGTAATTCTTCAGGGTTACCACTACCTTACGATACGGTTCCTCACCTTCGGAATGAGTTGTTACATAACGGTCATTCTGCAGTGCAGAGTGAATGATGCGTCTCTCATACGGATTCATCGGCTCCAGTGCTACCGGTCTGCGGGATCTCTTTACTTTGAAAGCAATGTTTCTTGCCAGCTTCTCCAGGGTATCACGGCGACGGGAACGATAATTTTCGGTATCTACCTTTACACGCACGTATTCTTCGGTACCCTTGTTCACTACCAGAGAAGTTAAGTACTGCAGAGAATCCAGGGTCTGTCCGCGCTTACCGATCAGGATACCCATATCTTCTCCTGCCAGATCAATATTCAGAGTGTTGTCTTCACTGAAATTCAAAGTCACTGCTGCTTCGATCTTCATAGAAGCAAATACATCCTTTAAGAATTCTTCCGCACGCTTGATCAGCTCTGCCTTCTCCTCTTCCGGGATCTCACGAACCGGTTTTGCAGGCTTTTCTTCTTTTACGGTTTCTACATCATCATTGGACTTGCGGAAATCATAATCGTTCTTGTCATATCTGCGCGGATTACGTTTGTTATAACGTGCACGATCCGAATGCTCATTTCTGCGATCACGACGATTTACTCTCTCGCTCTCTTCTTCCTCAGCGGAAGGCATACCGTTTTTCTCACGGATCGCTGCAGCACGCTCCGCATTTTCTTTCTTCTGTGCTTCGATTTTTGCAGCTTTTTCTGCAGCTTCTTTTTCTTCCTTTTCCTTCTGTGCTGCCTTTTCTGCAGCTGTCTCTTCTGCTCTTGCTGCTTCCAGTTGTTCAAAACTTTCTTCTTTTACTCTTGCACGGATCACAGCCGGCTTGCTTCCGATGCCGAACAGACCGGAGGAACCCTCACTTACTACTTCATAATCCAGACGATCGCTGGTTACGGAAAATGTCATACATGCTTCTGTGATACAATCACTAACTGTTTTTTCGGAAAACTCTCTGTACTCTGCCATTTTGTAACACCTCCAATATTAGTTCTTATTATTTTTTTCGTTAAACTGTTTTACCATCGCGGCCTTTGATGCCAGGCTGCCGGGCTTTTCTGTGTTCTTATTATAATAATCCGTAGATTCTTTTACATTCTTCTCGCGTTTTACTTTGTTTTCTTCTGCCTGCTCTTTGGTGATCTCCACATTCTTTGTGTTGATCTTTGCATTGGCAGTGATCTGCTGAGGAGGAAGACCCATTTTACGGCGCTTCTCGTTATTCTTTTCTACATTCTTCTTGATCATCTCATCGATGTCGATCTTATCCAGATGCTTGTTCACACATACCTGGATGATGCTTCGTACCACAGCACCGGTGATCCAGTAAATACCAAGACCGATCGGTAAGGTGTAGCAGAAAAATGCGGACATCAGCGGCATGATCGTATTCATGGTCTTCATCGACTGCATCATCGCATTCTGCTCGGAATTCTTATCCTGTTCCGGCTGCGGCATCAGCTTGGTATTGATCCACTGTGTCAGTGCGGACAAGAAAGGTATCAGCATTGCTCCGATGATCAGGCCCCAGTGCTTGTCCCCCTGAATTTCCGTTGAAATGACATAAGATGGTGAATTTGCAATGTTCAGACCCAGAAAATTGTTAAAATGTTCCAAAGCGGTCTGTGCATTACCAATCTTTACGGAAAGCTCAGGAAACGCAGCGGACAGATCGTTCCAGTTTTTCGTACTGGCACTGTTTAACAGATCGATCAGTGTATTTTTTGCCACTTCACTTCCAGCAACAAAATCTGCACTATTCACCTGTTTCTGATAACGGCTATAACTGTCAAACCCCTGTATCAGCTCAGTTAATTTATCCGAACCGATCTTGGAGGATAAACCGTCTACCATCGGGATAAATACTTCTTTAACTCTTCCTACATAAGCCGGAATATTATATACCACACGATACAGAGCAAACAGGATCGGCATCTGGATCAGGAGCTGCACGCAGCTGCCGGAAGGACTTACACCGTACTTCGCATATACCGCCTGGGTCTCATTCTGCATCTTCTGCATAGATTCCTGGTCGGTCTTTCCTTTGTATTTTGCCTGGATTGCCTGCAATTCCGGGCTCATCTTGTTGTTCAGCTTTGAAAACTTCTGCTGCTTGATCGTCAGCGGCAGCATGAGTACATACATGATGATCGTAAACAGGATGATTGCAAGACCAATGCTGGGATATTCCATAAAGAGACCTAAAAACCAGAAGATCCCCTCCATTATCTTACCCATAATGATCGCAAAAGGTCGCAATATACCTGTCGTCTGTGTTAAAAGCATATAATTCAAAAGAATGCCCTCACATTTCTGTTTTATATTTTGATTTGATCTTTAGCTTGCTGCTTTTGGATTTTATCAACGGCTTTTCCGGTACGGCATCGTAACCGCCTTTTGAGAAGGGATTGCATCGCAAAATTCTCCAGAATGCTAAAAACCCTCCTATCAGGGCGCCATGCCGCTCCACTGCCTCATACCCATATTGGGAACAGGAAGGAAAATACGGACATTTCGTACCCTTCAGGGGGGAAATGTATTTTCTATACAGCTTAATCAGGAATAAAAATAATGCTTTCAACTTAAGTATATTAAGTATTCTAATACTCGGTTAATATCTTATGCAGTCCGGCTAAATGTAACAACGCACTCTCCACAGCGCTGTACCTGATCTCTGCGGCACCTTCCCTTGCTACCATCACTATGTCCAAACCACTATTGGACTCACTCTTCGACTCATCAACGAACTTCTTCTGAATGAATTTTTCTTCATTCAAACGGTAGCTCTCTCTTACCAATCTGGCAATCCTGTGTCTTACAACACTATTTCCTACTTTTTTACTGACCGAGATCCCGAGCCGGTTTATAGAAAGTCCGTTTTCTGACACATACATAATAAAATATTTGTTTGCAAAGGATCTTTTCTTTTTATAAACCTGTTTGAAATCTTCGTTTTTTTTCAGTGATTCGGAAAACTTCATAATAATAAAAATAATACATTTAATTAAGAAGAAAAGGCCACATATGCGACCTTTTCACTTGTTCTAAAATTAAGCGGAAAGAACCTTTCTTCCTTTTCTTCTTCTTGCTGCAAGTACTTTTCTGCCACCTGCAGTGCTCATTCTTGCACGAAAGCCGTGCACTTTGGATCTGGACCGCTTCTTCGGCTGAAATGTCATCTTCATTGGCTGACACACCTCACTTTCTATTTCATATTTCCCTAATCTACTTCATCCAACATACTGTGTCAGAAAAACATCAAATGCAATTATATCTAAAGTAAAGCCTCTCGTCAAGCACTAGATGTAGTAGATTTCAAAGGATTCACAACTAGTGGATAAAATGTTGAAAAAAATCAAAAATTTTACATTTATTTTATTTTTCAAGATTTAGTGGAGTTATCAAAATTTTTTCCACAATATGTGGAAACAAATATATGTTCTGTTTATAATTCAGTATTAACATAATTTTATCCACTTTTTGTGGAAAAAATGTGTATAACTGTGGATAATTATCCCCAAAAGTCAATCATTTATTGATAAAACGGGCATTTCATAATTGTGATATTTTATTCACAAAAAAGTTATCCACAATCTTATAAATCATGCTATGTAAACCATTTACTCCTTTTATCCCTATTTACTTGCACATAGTTATCCACATTTGATATTTTTCAAAATCTATTGTAGGATATACTCAGGTTATACACTATGCAAAATTGTCATAGGTTTCTTTTTTTCTGTATAAAATTACGCAAAATGAAGGAACTAGACCAAAAAAGACAGTTTTCACAATGTTGATAACTCATATTTTTACAGAATTTAAAGAATTGGGGTTTTTTCTATATGGATATCCTTGGAATTCAATGGGAGAACATCAAACAAAACATTCAGCTGGAATATGATATTACTGATATTGCCTTTAATATCTGGGTAAAACCACTGAAATACGGAAAGTGTGAAGACAAGCTGGTCACCATACTGATCCCGAACAGCAGCCCGGAAATGCTCAACTATATAGAAAAAAACTATACCAGTTGTTTCCAGTCCGCTCTCTCCGATCTCCTGCAGGATAATTATAATGTAAAATTCCTGCTGGAAGAAGATATGAAGACGGAAAAAAACGCTATCCTTCCTGCCGTAACGGAGGAAAGCGTTAATGCAGTCAAAAAATCCAATCTCAACTCAAAATACCGTTTTGAGAATTTTGTCGTGGGTCCTAACAACAACCTGGCACATTCTGCCTGCTTAAATGTTGCGGAATCCCCGGGCAAGGATTTTAACAACCCGCTCTTTATCTATGGCGGCTCCGGACTCGGAAAGACCCACTTAATGACAGCTATCGGACATTATATTATAGAAAACTCAAACTTAAATGTGTTGTATGTTACTTCTGAAGACTTTACCAATGAAGTGATCAATTCCATCCGTAACGGAAATAATGCTTCTTTGGTCAAAATGCGTGAAAAATACCGCAATGTGGATGTACTTCTTATTGATGATATTCAGTTTATTATAGGTAAGAGTTCCACACAGGAAGAATTTTTCCATACCTTCAATACGCTTTATCAGAACGGTAAAGCCATCGTAATCACTTCCGATAAGCATCCCGTTCATATGAAGGAACTGGACGAACGCTTCCGTTCCCGTTTCAAGAGCGGTCTGACGGTGGATATCCAGCCGCCCGAATACGAGACCCGTGTGGCGATCCTTCGGAAATATGCTGAAAACTTTGATTACAAGATTCCGAACAATATCATTGATTATATTGCCGAAAACATCAAATCCAACATCCGTGAACTGGAAGGTGCCTACAACCAGGTCTATGCCGGCCAGGCCAGAGATCTGGAGACAGCAAAAGAAATCTTAAAAGATACGATTTCCCCGGATAAACCTGCTGTCATCACCCCTCCCATGATCCTGCGCGGCATTTCGGATTATTACCATGTGGATCCTGAGGATATCACATCCAAAAAAAGAAATGCGGAGATCGTCCTGCCCCGCCAGATCTTTATGTATCTATGCAGAGAGATGACGGACACTACCTTAAAAGGTGTAGCTGCCCTGTTGGATAAAAAGGACCATTCCACGGTTTTGCATGGTTATAACAAGATCACGGAAGAGCTGAAAAAAGACGAAGAATTCCGTGAGACCATTGAAGCAATCAAGAATAAGATAAAATCTTTGTAACATATGTTACAAAGATATACCTTTGTTTATGAAATTTGGTAAAACTGTTTGATAACTTGTGAATCAGAGGGGATATCATCATATGACAACAGGTGGGGAATTCCTTATTTTCCCCTTCTCTGCCCCTCTCTTCCACCTAAAGTCATCTCTTTATCTACTATATTTCCACAAGTTTTTCTTTTCATTTTGGCCGTAATTTAGTATAATAATCTAGGTTATGCACTTATCCACGCGCCTTAATAATATGATTACTGATATTATTATAATATGTTATGCGCAGGCGCCATTCTTTTTTGGTTTGCGATATCGTGGATAAATGACCGAAATGCATTTGTTGATTACCAGGAGGGGAAGTACAATGAAGATAGTTTGTTCGCAGCAGGAACTTTTAAATGGTTTGAATATCGTTTCCAAAGCCGTATCGGATAATACCACCATGGCACTTTTGAAATGTGTATTGATCCAGGCCGGTAACGGAGAGATCCGTCTTACTGCAAATGACACAGATCTGGGTATTGAGACCGTGATCAGCGGACAGATTGAGATCGCAGGTATGGTTGCCATTGAAGCAAAAGACTTTATGCCGGTGATCCGTAAAATGGATGATGCGGATATCATCATTGAAACGGATGCCAACTGCAATATGACCATCACCTGCAATAAAAGAAAGATTTCTTTATGCGGAAAGAACGGTGATGACTTTACTTTCCTTCCGAAGATCGAGAAAAAAGACAGTGTCGCCATCTCTATGATGACGATCAAGGATATCATCAGCAAGACCATCTTTTCCATTGGCAACGGAGATATCAATAAAGTGATGAGCGGTGTGCATATGGTGATAAAGAACGATCAGATGCGTGTGACTACTCTGGACGGACATCGTATCTCCATTTGCAGAGTAAATCTGAAGAACATCTATGAAGAGCAGGATGTGATCATTCCGGGTAAGGCACTCAATGAATTGAGCAAGATCCTGCCGGCAGATGCGGAAAAAGATGTCAATATTTACTTCTCGGATGCACATGTATTGTTTGACTTTGATCAGACCGTTGTGGTTTCCCGTCTGATCGACGGTACTTATATCAATGTGGACAAGATGATGTCTTCGGATTATAAGACCAAAGTGAAAGTCAACAAAGCAAATATCATAAAGAGTGTGGATGTTTCCATGCTGTTTTCCAAGGAAGGCAACAAGAAACCGCTTGTGATCGATATCAAGGATAATGTGATGGAGCTGAAGTGCAATTCTCCTTTGGGAAGCATGGACGACTTTTTGGATATCGACAAGCAGGGCGATGACATTATGATCGGCTTCAATCCGAAGTTTGTGATGGATGCCCTTCGTGCCGTGGATGAAGAAGAGATCGACATGTACTTCATCAATCCCCGTTCTCCTTTGTACATCAAGGACGAAAATGAGAAATACATTTATATGATCCTTCCGATCAACTTAAGCTGATAAAAAATGAAAACAATAACGATCAAAGATGAATTTATAAAACTGGGACAGGCGATGAAGCTGGCCGGTATGGTAGATGCCGGGGTGGAAGCAAAATTTGCCATTCAGGACGGAGAAGTATCCGTAAATGGCGAAGAGTGTACCCAGCGCGGAAAGAAACTCTACGACGGAGATACCTTTACTTATCAGGGTGTGGAAGTCGTTGTGAAAAATGCGTAGTAATATATGATCATAAAATCACTGGAACTGGAAAATTACAGAAATTATAAGGAATTAAAGATCGATTTTGACCGTGGCGTCAATATCCTTTACGGTGATAATGCACAGGGAAAGACCAATATCTTAGAGAGCATCTTTGTATCTGCGACGACCAGATCCCACAAAGGCAGCAACGATAAAGATATTGTGAATTTTAACTCGGAAGAGGCACATATCAAGACCATCCTGGACCGGGACGGACTGGAACGCCGGGTAGATATGCATCTGCGTAAAGGAAAGACCAAGGGGATCGCCGTAGATAAGGTCAGGTTGAAAAAAGCAACGGAACTGCTGGGTATTTTAAACATCGTCTTTTTTTCGCCGGAAGATCTGGGGATCATCAAAAATGCTCCGTCCGAGCGTCGTCGTTTTATGGATATGGAGCTGTGCCAGCTGGATAAGATCTACCTGGCCAATCTGAATAATTACAACAAAGTCATCAAGCAGCGCAATAAACTGTTGAAAGATATGTACTTTCAGCCGGATTACCGGGATATGATCAAGATCTGGGACAGCCAGCTGATCGCCTACGGCAAAAAGATCATTGAGCGCAGGGCTTTGTTTATCGATCAGTTAAATGCGATCATCGGAGATCTGCATAGTAAGTTATCGGGACAGAAAGAGTTTTTGCAGATCAAATATGCTCCGTATGTATCCATTGAAAATTATGAGGAGAAATTAAAATCTTCTCTGGAAAAAGATATTAAGACCAAGGCAACCGGTGTGGGTCCGCACAGAGATGACTTTCTCTTCTTTTCCAACGATATTGATGTGAGGGTATTCGGTTCTCAGGGGCAGCAGCGTACCGCGGCATTGTCTCTGAAACTTTCCGAGATCGAACTGGTCAAGCAGATCACGAAAGATAATCCGATCCTTTTGCTGGATGATGTATTGTCAGAACTGGACGGCAACCGGCAGAACCATCTGCTCAACAGTATCGGTGGGATCCAGACGATCATTACCTGTACTGGTCTGGATGATTTTGTAAATAATCGTTTTGCTTACGATAAAGTATTCCGCGTGACCAACGGTGTCGTGGAAAGTGAAAATTAGGATTTTTAAGAATCATTTTTTGAAAGGCAATCAAAAATGGGTGAAAACATGAGTGAAGAACTGAAAACACAGGAAGCGGTGGATGAGGAAGGCAGAAAAATCCTGGAAAATCTGCAGGAGATCGAAAGCGAGCATGTCGAAGGAGAATACGGTGCCGACCAGATCCAGATCCTGGAAGGTCTGGAAGCCGTAAGAAAACGTCCCGGTATGTATATCGGAACCACTTCTTTGCGTGGTCTTCACCATCTTGTTTATGAGATTGTGGATAATTCCGTCGATGAAGCATTGGCCGGATATTGTAAATCCATCGAGGTACATATCAATCCGGGCAACTCCATTACGGTCATTGATGATGGCCGTGGTATTCCGGTAGGCATCAATCACAAAGCGGGACTGCCGGCAGTAGAGGTGGTATTTACGATCCTGCACGCAGGCGGAAAATTCGGCGGTGGCGGATACAAAGTATCCGGCGGTCTGCATGGTGTAGGTGCATCGGTTGTAAATGCTCTTTCCACCTGGCTGGAAGTAGATATTTATCACGACGGACAGATCTATAATCAGAGATATGAGCGCGGTAAGGTATGCTATCCGTTAAAGACCATCGGAAAGTGTCCGGAAAATAAGACCGGTACAAAGGTAACTTTCCAGCCGGATCCGGAGATCTTTGAAGATACGACCTTTGATTTTGATACCTTAAAGAACCGTCTGCGGGAAATGGCTTTTCTGACCAAGGGCCTGAAGATCCAGCTTTTTGATGACCGTGAGGATGCGGAAGGCAATACAGGCAAGAGTATGACCTTCCACTACGAAGGCGGTATCAAGGAATTTGTTGCTTACCTGAATGAAAACAAGGATCCGCTGTACGAAAAGATCCTGTATTTTGAAGGCAAGCGTGATAATGTGTATGTGGAAGTTGCTTTCCAGCACAACGACGGCTATAACGAGATGATGTATGGTTTCGTAAACAACATCAATACGCCGGAGGGCGGTACGCATGTAGAAGGTTTCAAGCGTGCGATCACCAAAACGGTCAATGATTACGGCCGTTCCCAGAAAATCTTAAAAGACAATGAGCCAAACTTGAGCGGTGATGATGTGCGTGAAGGTATCACGGCGATCATTTCCGTCAAGATCGAGGATCCGCAGTTTGAAGGGCAGACCAAGCAGAAACTGGGTAACTCCGTGGCAAACGGTGCGGTAGCCGGTATTGTAAGTGAACAGCTGACCTATTTCTTTGAGCAGAATCCGCAGATCGCAAAATCTATCGTGGACAAATCCCAGACGGCACAGCGTGCGAGGGAAGCTGCCAGAAAAGCAAGGGATCTGACCAGAAGAAAGACGGCACTGGAAGGTGCTGCATTGCCCGGTAAACTGGCAGACTGCTCCGATAAAGATCCGAAGAACTGTGAGATCTATATTGTAGAGGGTGATTCCGCAGGCGGTAGCGCAAAATCCGCAAGAAGCCGTGCGACCCAGGCCATCCTGCCGCTGCGTGGTAAGATCTTAAATGTCGAAAAAGCAAGGCTGGATAAGATCTATGCAAATAAAGAAATCAAGGCAATGATCACGGCCTTTGGTACCGGTATCCATGAGGATTTTGATATCAGCAAACTGCGTTATCACAAGATCATCATTATGACCGATGCCGATGTGGACGGTGCGCATATCGCAACCCTGATGCTGACGTTTTTGTATCGTTTTATGCCGGAACTGATCCGTCAGGGGTATGTATATCTGGCGCAGCCGCCTCTGTATAAACTGGAGAAAAATAAAAAGATTTGGTACGCTTATTCCGATGAAGAACTGGCACAGATCATCAATGAAGTGGGCCG
Source organism: Lachnospiraceae bacterium (assembly GCA_017526985.1). Lineage (GTDB taxonomy): Bacteria > Bacillota > Clostridia > Lachnospirales > Lachnospiraceae > NK4A136. The sequence continues at coordinate 32,130 of JAFXQR010000134.1, read as the reverse complement.
TGACCAGAATAATAAGATCCAGCGTTACAAAGGTCTGGGCGAGATGGATGCGGAACAGCTCTGGGAAACGACAATGGATCCGGAACGCCGCATACTGCTTCGTGTGAATATGGATGAAGATGCAGAATCCGAACTGGATATGACCTTTACAACATTGATGGGCGATAAGGTGGAACCGCGTCGTGAGTTCATCGAAGCCAATGCAAAATATGTGCAGAATCTGGATATCTAAATAGATTAGGTGAAAAAGCTTATGGAGCAAAAGATAAAAAAAGCAGGATTTAAAATGTCTGTTATGATGGGTGTGGTATTAAGCCTGTATATGTCATTGTATAATAATTTCAATTCCGGCAATTTCAGTCCTGTTATGCTTTTGATCTCTTTTGTGGTCAGTCTGATCATCTCCATATTGATCGGTATCATTGTACCGATGCCGAAAATTTCAAAAGCTCTGGCACAAAAGATCAAGCCCGGTCCGGGACTTCGGGCTGTGGATGCACTGGTTTCAGATGCCATTTATACACCGGTCATCACACTTTTTATGATTCTGGTGGTACGCAATCTGGCACCGGTATTGGCAAGTAAAGGAGCAGAACGCGAAGCTTTGGCAGGAGGAGCATCGGCAGAGGCGGCAGCAAGGGCTGCTTCGGAAGCGGCTGCAAATGTGAGTGCCTCTTTTCCTCCGTTTGTAAAGATGTTTATCGGATCCTTTTTGATCTGTTACGCACTTGGATTTTTTGTGATCTATGTAGCACAGCCGATCTTTATGAAGATCGCTTTCAAGGGAATCCCGATGCCCGGACAGGGCGGGCCGGGAAAGAGACCGGAATAATCAATGTGATATTAAAGAAAAAGCCGTAAGGCTTTTTCTTAATGTGTATCTGAAATGTAAATATGTAAATACTGATAGGAAAAACCGCACCCTCGATGTGCGGAAATGTAATATCCGTTTGGTGGTAACGGATATCCGCTTATGCTATAAGAATATTACAGGATGAACATATAATCCTGTAAAAATATAAAATAGGGAGGAATAAAGCTATGAGTAATCCATTTGACAAAAAAGACGTGGATTCGGCACGCAACAGATTTCCCATCGGAAAATATCTGGGAATCGCAGTGATCGCGATAATCGTATTTTTGCTGATCACCGGCAGTTTCTACAATGTATCCGAGCAGGAAAACGCAGTGGTGACCATGTTCGGAAAGGTGGTAAGGACCGATACGGCCGGATTGTATTTTAAGATCCCGGTGGTACAGCAGGTAAGAAAGGTGGATATCACAACCCACGGTACCGGTGTGGGCTATACCATCAGCACCGAAGGCCAGAACATCGCGGACCCGGGCAACGGCATTATGATCACTTCGGATCTTAACCTTCTGGATATCGATTTTTATCTGGAAGACAGAGTATCCGATCCGGTTGCATATCTGTACAATTCCAATAATCCGGAGGAAATATTAAAGAACGTTGCACTTTCCAGTGTACGTTCCGTGGTTGCGGACTATACCGTAGATGAAGCAATGACGACCGCAAAAGGCCAGATCCAGGCAGATGTCAAAGAAGATATGCTGCGGGAACTGACCGAGCATAACATCGGCCTGACAGTCGTGAACATCACGGTACAGGACAGCGAACCGCCAACGGACGCGATCAAGCAGGCATTCAAGGCCGTAGAAACTGCAAAACAGGGCGCGGATACCGCAAAGAACAATGCGCTGGCTTATCAGAATGAACAGATTCCTTCGGCAGAAGCAAATGCCGATAAGATCATTCAGAATGCGGAAGCACAGAAAGCATCCCGTATCGCGGAAGCAGAAGGTCAGGTAGTACGTTTCAACGAAATGTATGAGCAGTACAAACTGTATCCTTACATCACCCAGAGACGTATGTTTTACGAGACCATGGAAGATGTGCTGCCCGGTATGAAAGTGATCATCACCGACGGCTCCACACAGACCATTCTTCCGCTGGATAAGTTTAACTAAGGGAGGTGCGGAATATGAAGACAAAAGGAAAAGTATTTTTGATCATTATTGTTGCACTGCTTGTGATCACCGGTTTTTCCGGATGTTACACAGTCAATCATAACGATGCCGTGATCTTAAAGCAGTTTGGTAAGGTGGTAAGCGTAGAGTACAACGAAGGCCTGCATTTTAAGATTCCGTTCATTCAGGATACACAGGCTATCTATGTCGGCACCCGGATCTATGATATCCCGCAGTCGGATGTCATCACCAGAGATAAGAAGTCTATGATCGCGGATGATTATGTGATCTGGACCGTAACGGATGTGGTGAAATATTATCAGACTCTGGGTGGTGTGTCTGCCAGAGCGGAAGAGCGTATTGATGCAGCAGTATATAATGCGACCAAAAATACCATCTCTTCCATGACACAGGATGAAGTGATCGCAGCCCGCGGTATCACCCTGACGAATATGATCACGGAAGAGTCCAACTCCGATATGAGTGGCTATGGTATCAAGATCCTGACGGCAGAGATCAAGGCACTGGACCTGCCGGAAGATAACAAAGAAGCTGTGTATGAGCGTATGATCTCGGAGCGTGCAAATATCGCCGCCGGCTATAAGGCACAGGGTGAAGCGGAAGCGCAGAAGATCCGCAATGAAACGGATAAAGAAGTGGCCATCACTCTGGCAAATGCCAATAAAGAGGCCGAAACGATCCTGGCGGAAGGCGAAGCGGAATACATGCGTATCCTGTCCGAAGCTTACAACGATCCGGAAAAGGCGGAGTTTTACAACTTTATCCGTTCACTGGATGCTTTGAAGGAGTCTATGAGAGGCGATAATACGCTGATCCTGGATAAGGATTCCGAGATAGCAAAGTTGTTGTACGGGAATTTTGAGTTGAATGATGTTCCGGTACAGGTTGCCGCTCCGGCAGCAGTGGAGGAACCGGCTGCGGAATAAGCCATATATATATAGAGATCTTTGTAGGAAGGGACAAAAATCCCTTCCTATTTATTTGCAAAATTCCGGCAAAAATGTTATAATATAACAGATTTCGTGCTAAAAATCAATATAAAAATCAATTCGGAAACTAAAAAGAGGGAAATTTAATGAGTGAGTCCATGAATGATCAGGTATTTGACCGGATCAATAATGTCGACCTGAAGAAAACAATGGAGAAATCCTACATCGACTATGCCATGAGCGTTATCGCTGCCAGAGCATTGCCGGATGTCAGGGATGGTCTGAAACCGGTACAGCGCCGTATCTTATTCTCCATGATCGAGCTGCACAACGAACCGGATAAGCCGCATCGTAAATGCGCGCGTATCGTTGGTGATACGATGGGTAAATATCACCCGCATGGTGACTCCTCCATCTATGGTGCATTGGTCAACATGGCTCAGGACTGGAACCTTCGTTATCCTCTGGTGGATGGCCACGGAAACTTCGGATCGGTGGATGGTGACGGTGCCGCTGCTATGCGATACACCGAAGCCAGACTCTCCAAGATTTCCATGGAACTGCTGGAAGATATCAATAAGGACACCGTAGACTTTATACCGAACTTTGATGAAACGGAACAGGAGCCGACGGTATTACCCAGCCGTTTCCCGAATCTTTTGGTCAATGGTACCACCGGTATCGCCGTTGGTATGGCGACCAATATCCCGCCGCACAATTTAAGAGAAGTGACCAATGCAGTGGTCAAGATCATCGATAACCGTGTGCAGGAAGACCGGGATACGGATATTGAGGAACTTTTGGATATTGTAAAAGGTCCGGATTTCCCGACCGGCGCACAGATCCTGGGTACCAGAGGCATTCAGGAAAGTTATCGTACCGGCCGCGGCAAGATCCGTATGCGTGGTGTGACCAATATTGAGACGCTGCCGAACGGCAAGTCCCAGATCATTGTGACCGAACTTCCGTATATGGTAAATAAGGCCAATATGATCTTAAAGATGGCAGAACTGGTCAAGGCGAAGAAGATCGACGGTATCACCGATATCCGTGACGAATCCAACCGTGAAGGTATGCGTGTCGTGATCGAGATCCGCCGCGATGCCAACGCAAATATCATTCTGAATAAATTATATAAGCATACACAGCTGCAGGATACCTTTGGTGTGATCATGCTGGCATTGGTCAACAACCAGCCGAAGGTTATGAACCTTTTGGAGATCCTGCAGGAATACTTAAAGCATCAGGAAGATGTGGTCACCCGCCGTACACAGTACGATCTGAATAAGGCAGAGGAACGTGACCACATCGTACAGGGCCTACTGACGGCACTGGATCACATCGATGAAGTGATCAGCATCATCCGTTCCAGCCAGACCACCCAGGAAGCAAAAGACCGTTTGCAGGAACGCTTCGGGCTTTCCGAAAAACAGTCCAACGCCATCGTAGAGATGCGTCTGCGTGCACTGACCGGTTTGGAACGACAGAAGCTGGAAGACGAGCATGCGGAACTGTTAAAGAGCATTGCAGAATTCCGCGCGATCCTGGCAGATAAGAAACTGCTGCTGGGTGTGATCCGTACGGAGCTGTTGGAGACTTCCGAGAAGTTTGGTGATGAACGTCGTACGGCTATTACCTTCGATACTTCTGAGATCTCTTATGAGGATATGGTACCGTTGGAAAATACGGTACTGGCAATGACAAGCCTCGGTTATATCAAGCGTATGACCGTGGATAATTTCAAGGCCCAGGGTCGCGGCGGTAAAGGTATCAAGGGTATGACCACCATTGAGGATGATTATATCGAAGACCTGCTGATGACCACGACGCATCACTACATTATGTTCTTCACCAACCGTGGCCGGGCATATCGCTTGAAAGCCTATGAGATCCCGGAGGCAGGGCGTACCGCAAGAGGTACGGCGATCGTCAATCTTCTGCAGTTACAGCCGGAAGAGAAGATCTCTGCCGTTATCCCCATCGGTGAGTATGTGGAAGGCAAGAACTTATTTATGGTCACCCGCAAAGGTATCGTGAAGAAGACTTCCATTATGGAATTTGCCAATATCCGCAAGAACGGTCTGGCTGCCATCAACCTGCGGGATGATGACGAACTGATCGAAGTAAAGCAGACGGATAAAGATACCCATATATTCTTAGTCACCAAGTACGGTATGTGCATCCGCTTCAAAGAGACCGATGTGCGTGCTATGGGCCGTGGAGCATCCGGTGTCATCGGTATGAACTTAAATTACGATGACGAGATCATCGGTATGCAGCTGGATCATCAGGGTGATTCGCTTCTGGTAGTCAGCGAAAACGGTATCGGCAAGCGTTCTCCTCTGGAAGACTTCCGTATGCAGAACCGTGGCGGTAAGGGACTCAAGTGCTACAAGATCACGGAGAAGACCGGTGATCTGGTGGGTGTAAAGGCCGTTACGGATGATCACGAGATCATGATGATCACCACGGCGGGTACCATCATCCAGGTACGGATGAGTGAGATCCCGGTACACGGTCGTATCACTTCCGGTGTGAAGATGATGAATGTGGAAGAAAATGTAAAGGTTGCCAAGATTGCCAAGGTAAGGGAAAAGATCAGCGACGGTGTGAACGAGTACGATGATCTGGAAACCGCAGAACAGGAGATGGAAAAAGAAAAAGCCAATATGCCTGTGGAAATGTCGGACGATTTTGATGACGAGGATGACGATGATATGATCTTCCCGAAAGAAGAGGAAGAGGACGACGACGAAGAGTAAATCGTAAAACGCAGTCCACAGCCATTCCGGTTGTGGACTGTTTTTGTAAGTAATAGAAACTAGTGAGAACTCCGATGTCATTCTTGCCTTCCCCCCTCCGGGGGGAAGGTGGCCGAAGGCCGGATGAGGGGTTTGTGCATAACGAGATAACTGTCAACTATTAAAGAATAAAAGGAGAGCAAATAATGTCTGAAACCTTGAACTCCATCGCAAAGCGTTCCTCCACCCGAGGATATACGACCGAAAAATTAACCAAAGAAGAATTAGACATCCTCTTAACCGCCGGCCTGCAGTCTCCGACTGGAACCAACAAGCAGGAGATCTTTTTCTCGGTGATCAACGGGGATGATCCCGTCATTGAGGAGCTGGAGCAGGAAAAGATGCGTCTTCGCAACGCAAACCGCGGCGAGCATAATGCTTTCTATGAAGCACCGACCATCATTGTACTCAGCGCCGAAGACGACTTCCGCTGGAGTGCGATAGATGCCGGGATCGCAGTACAAAGTATGGCACTGGCAGCAGAAAGCCTGGGTCTGGGCAGCCTGATCGTGGGTTCCGTCTATGATGCAATGCGTGCAGACAAACGCAATTATTTTAAAGAAAAGATGCAGATCCCTGCAGAGAAGGATTTCCAGATCGCACTGGCGGTCGGTCATAAGGCAATGGAGAAGGAGCCGCACATTTACGATGCTGCAAAACAGGTAGCAATCGTATAATTTGCGTAAATTCCCGTAAAATATAGTTCTTTCGTCCGTATCTAAAACGGAGACGGGATCGTCTGTTTTCAGGGGAGGCAGTTTATGAAGATCACAAATCGAAAAAAAGCATTGATAGGTTTTGCGGCATCCACTCTTTTGGTATTGGGCGGATGTGAAAGCAATAGTGTAGAAAAGTATGAAAAATCGGAAGTATACGGTCCGCAGGGGGTGGAAGTAGAAGTAGTATCGTTGTATGCTGTAGATTATGGACCGTCACCAACACCAATTCGAACACCGACACTGGTACCAAAACCGGATAACTATAAAGAACAGTTTTATATCTCTGAAATCCCGGATGAGATGTATGAAAGAGATGAGGCGGTTTATACGGATGAGAATTGCCCGATAAATAGAGAGGATCTGCGCTATCTTCATGTTTTATACAGAGATAGGAACAAAATGACGCAAGAAGGTGAATTGATCGTCAATCAATATATCGCTGAGGATGTGTTGGAAATTCTGCTGGAATTGTATAAAGCAAATTATCAGATCAGGAGTATCGGTATAGCAGATCATCGTATCGTGGAAGATCGTGATCTCGTTTGTTCTCAAGCAATAAAAGATAATATATCTATGTGTTTTAGGACCTACAGCCTGGTGGATCATGAAGCGAAACATGGATTGGGTTTGGCGTTGGATATCAATCCGAAATTTAATCCGTACATGGAAAACGGAGAAATCGTTCCGATAATGGATGGGCTGGTAAATGAGCATACGGCGAATCGGGACAGCGATTTCCCTTTTATGATCAAAGACAATGATCTTTGTGTGCGATTGTTCAAAGAACATGGATTTGAATGGGGCGGAGACTGGGAGGATCCGAAGAACTATATGCATTTTGAAATCCCGGATGATGTGGTGGAGCAGTGGTATCCCGGAGTATTAGAAGAGGAATGATTTATGAAGATCACAAATCGAAAAAAAGCGTTGATAGGTTTTGCGGCATCCACTCTTTTGGTATTGGGTGGATGTGAAAGCAATAGTGTAGAAAAGAATGAAACGCCGGAAGTATACGGTCCGCCGGTAATGGAAGAGCCGGTGTATGGTGTAGATTATAACGAAAACCCGGAAGTATATGGCCCGCCGATAAGTGATGATTCTTATATGGATCCGGTGCCGGAATACGGTATCGAATACTATGATCCATATGAAGATTATCAGGATTATTTTTACATCAGTGAGATTTCGGATGAGATCTTTGCGCGCATGGAAGGCAAATCCTTTAAGGAAGACTGTACGCTTCCGAGAGAGGATCTGCGCTATCTCCATGTGCTGCACAAAAATCTGGAAGGGGAAACGCTGGAAGGCGAAATGGTCGTCAATCAGTATATCGCCGAAGATGTGCTGGATATCATGCTGAAACTGTATGAGGCAGGCTATCCGATCGAGCACATTCAGCTGGTGGATGATTACGAAGCAGACGATGAACTGTCGATGGAAGCAAATAATTCGTCGAGCTTTAATTTCCGTTTCATATCCCATTCGACCAAGGTATCCAAGCACGGACTGGGACTGGCGGTAGATATCAATACGCTCTACAACCCGTATGTAAAGACCGTAGACGGAAAGCTTTCCATCGAACCGGTTACGGCAGAGCCCTATACGCATAGAGAAGATGACTTCTCTTACAAGATCGAGAAGGATGATCTCTGCTATCAGCTGTTCATCGAGCATGGCTTCGAATGGGGCGGAGAATGGATAAACAGTAAGGACTACCAGCATTTTGAGATCCCGGACGATGTGGTCGAGCAGTTGTATCCCGGAATGCGCTGAGGAAATCTGTAAAGGACGATAAAAATGACAAAGACAGAGATCAAAACAAAAAACCTGGATACGGTGGCCGAATACCAGAAACAGTTGTGTAAAAAACCGGAGCTTAGGCAGATCCTGATCGAGCTGACTCTGAAATGTAATATGCATTGTTTTCATTGCGGCAGCAGCTGCAGCGCGGAGCAGCCGCATGGTATGTCTCTGGAAGAGTATAAAAAACTGGTGGATGAGATCAACCGAAATTTCTGCTCAAAGAATAATAGAACGATCATTGCGCTGACCGGCGGAGAACCGATGCTGTACCCGGATTTCTTCCCTTTGGTGGAATATATGCACAAGCAGGGGATTCCATGGGGTATGACCAGTAACGCGACCATGATCACAAAGGAAAATGCGAAACGACTGAAAGAATGCGGCCTGCGGAGCATTTCCATCAGTATTGACGGCTTGCCGAAATCGCATGATCATTACCGTGGCCTGAAAAACGGATTTGAACTGGCGATGCAGGGATTGCAAAACCTGGTGGAACTGGATTTTTGCAATACCATGGTCACGACAGTGGTAAATCATGAGAACATCAACGAACTGGATAAGCTGTTTGAACTGTTTGATACAATCGATTTTAACGAATGGCGTCTGACGGGACTGGAGCCCATCGGCCGGGCGGAGCTGATGCCGGAAATGCACCTGACACCGGAAGATAATAAGAGACTGATGGCCTTTATCAAAGAAAAACGACAGGCCGGTCTGCCGGTGACTTATTCCTGCTGTCATTTCCTGGGGATCGAGAACGAGGCGGAGGTGCGTGACTGGTACTTCTTATGCAATGCCGGCATCACGGTAGCCAGTATTCTGGTCAATGGTGATGTCACGGCCTGTCTGGATATCCCGCATAATGCGAAAACGATCCAGGGGAATATCCATGACGCTTCTTTTACAGAGATCTGGAATGACCGCTTTGAGATCTTCCGCAGGCCCTTGTCCGAACGAAACGAGACATGCGCAGCCTGCCCGGAAGCCAAATGGTGCCGGGGCGGAGCCTATCACAGCTGGGATTATGAAAAAGAACAGCAGAAGATCTGCATGAAGGGGATCCTGTTCTGAGGATTTCATCTTGAATAAAAGAGACGGATAAAGTATAATCGAAGTCGTGTAAACTGCCGGATGGGCAGTATAAGGGGAAAAATTAACAGATGGAGGAAGTTGAAAATGGCAGACTGGAAGAACCTGGACACCCTCACTGCATTTGAGGAGCTGGGCAAGAAGGCAAAAGTAAGTGTAAAGGAAGTTATGAGCGGAGCCTCTGGAGCAGAGCGTGTAAAGAAATACACGACTCCCATGGCAGCAGGCCTGGCTTATAACTATGCTGCAAAGGCAGTGAATGACGATATTCTGGATGGTTTTGCCAAGCTGGCAGAGGAAGCGCAGCTGGCAGAGAAGTTTGCAGAGCTGTATAACGGCGAAGTGATCAATACCGGTGAGAAGAGACTGGTGCTGCATCACCTGACCCGCTCCCAGCTGGGCAACGATGTGGTAAAAGACGGCGTAAACAAGAGAGATTTCTATGTAGCACAGCAGAAGAAGATCGCGGATTTTGCAAATGATGTACATGCAGGCAAGATTGTAAACGGTGCCGGTGAGAAGTTCACCACCGTGGTACAGATCGGTATCGGCGGATCCGACCTTGGCCCTCGTGCCATCTATCTGGCTCTGGAGAACTGGGCAAAGCAGACCGGTAATTTCTCCATGGAAGCAAAGTTCATCAGCAATGTAGACCCGGATGATGCAGCAGGCGTACTGCAGGGCATCGATGTGGCACACTCCATCTTCGTGCTGGTATCCAAATCCGGTACCACACTGGAGACCCTGACCAACGAGTCCTTTGTGAAGGATGCGCTGAAGAAGGCAGGTCTGGATGCTTCCAAGCATATGGTAGCTGTAACCAGCGAGACCTCTCCGCTGGCAGGCAACAGCGATTATCTGCAGGCATTCTTTATGGATGATTTCATCGGCGGACGCTTCTCTTCGACTTCTGCAGTCGGTGGTGCCGTGCTTTCGTTGGCATTCACACCGGAAGTATTTGCACGCTTCTTAAACGGTGCCGCTGAGGAAGACAAGCTGGCAACCAATAAGGATGTAAAGAAAAACCCGGCAATGCTGGATGCTCTGATCGGTGTATATGAGAGAAACGTGCTGGGCTTCCCGTCCACCGCACTGCTTCCGTATTCCCAGGCACTCAGCCGTTTCCCGGCACATCTGCAGCAGGCAGATATGGAGTCCAATGGTAAGTCCGTTAACCGCTTCGGCGAGTTTGTAAATTATCCTACCGGTCCGGTACTTTTCGGTGAGCCGGGAACCAACGGTCAGCATTCCTTCTACCAGCTGCTGCATCAGGGAACCGATATCATCCCGCTGCAGTTCATCGGCTTCAAGGAGAGCCAGCTGGGTGTGGATGTGGATATCCAGGGCAGCACCAGCCAGAAGAAGCTGTGTGCAAATGTGGTAGCACAGATCATCGCATTCGCTTGCGGTAAGGATGATGACAACAACAATAAGAAGTTTGCAGGCAACCGTCCGAGCTCTATCATCATCGGTAAGCAGCTCACTCCGGAAGCAATGGGCGCACTGCTCTCCCACTTCGAGAATAAGATCATGTTCCAGGGCTTCTTGTGGAACGTAAACAGCTTTGATCAGGAAGGCGTACAGCTCGGTAAGGTACTGGCAAAGAAGGTACTGGCACACGAGACCGACGGCGCTCTGAAGGAACTCAGCGACCTGTTCGAGATCTAATTAAGAACAATAAAATTATGCGAGATATCCTGCCTTCCCCTTGAGGGGAAGGTGGCCGAAGGCCGGATGAGGTGTTCTTCGCCAATTAAAAAAGATCCGCATGATGCAGATCTTTTTTTGTCTGTATGAATTATCCTATCTTTTCTGCCAGTTTCTGGTAGATCGCCATATATTTGTTGACCGCTGCCTTGGCCATACGGATGTCGCCCTCACCGAGGATCGAGTTCCGCAGCATGGTCACGGTCTCATTGATGGCATTCTCTTCGTTCTGGTTGATGGCTGCGCCGTCCGAATTAACAAAGTAGGAGAGTGCCTCCAGGATTGTATCAAACTCCTTGATCTCCAGCATATACGAGATTAGCATCTTGCTGTGTCCCGGTTTCTGTAATAACGCATGCTTAATGTGGTTGCCTTTCAATGCTTCCGGGGATTCAAAACCGGTATATTTCGGCATCCATTCCAGAGCAAACAGAGCCCGTAACAACTCCTGTACTCGTCCTTTGACTTCGGTGAAACTGTCTTCATCTGCCTGTGGTACCTCAACCGGAGCAACCGGCGCTGCCACCCCATCGGGATGCATCATCGTGTAGAAATCCTTGATCAGCTTGGTACACTCATCACCATAAGTCATGTAAGTGAGCATTTCCGGATTGTTCATGGAGCCTTCGCCGCGTCGTAACTGGATCTGCTCTTTGCACTGCTCTTTTGCATATTCCAGAGCTGCAACTGTCTGGTTACAAGGCGCGTCCTGCTCAGCAGGATTGTAGCCGCCGGCGTCTGCCAATCCCTTGGCATATCTGTAATATTCCTGACTTTGATGAACGATCTGAGCGACCGAACTTAAGATCTCATCAGCCATACTTCCGTCCCCCATCCATAGTTGTGACAACTAATTATATCATCTTTTCCCGAAAAAAGCCATTTATTTTAATAAAAAAATGTGAAAAATAACGAAAAAATATTAAATTTGTGTAAACACTTACAAAGGGCGCTGCAGGATATAAATCATTCGACATTTCGTCTTTTTATGATACACTAAAAACGGAAACGAAGTGACAGGCCAAAAAATGACCGGATCAGGGCAGCATGAGCGAAGAACCAAAGCAGGAAATACAATCGGAAAATTTTCCGCAGCATGCGCAGCGTCATCGAGAGCATGGATAGCATCTATGACGGCAGCCGCCGCCTGATCGAGATGCGTGAACTGATCGACAGTACGCAATCCATCCTGGATGACTACATCAATACCAAGGACGAAGGCGTGGTGATCATGTCCCTGACCAACGGTATGAACCTGATGGGTATCGACATCTCCTATCAGTACATTGTAAAAGGCCTGATCTTCATCATTGCTGTAGCCTTTGATGTAAGAAGCCGCAAGAAATAAGTTCCCCTCATCCTTTTAAGATTTATAGTGTACGAACACAGAAAGACAGATGCCGTAAGGTGTCTGTTTTTCTGTATACAATTCGGTATATTCTGAGAAAGAAGTTGTCAACCGGATAGGTGCGTAATAAAATAAGAGCGATGAGGTGTAAATGATACGGAGGAAATCACTTATGAAAAAGAAAAGAAGAATAGCACTATTCAGCTTACTGATCGCGGTCATGATCCTGACCGGCTGCGGCGGCAAAAAGAACGCGCAGGTGCAGAATACTGCAGTGACCACTATTGCGACTGTGGCGGCAACCGAAGCAGCAACTGATGTGACAAAGGAAGATACCACGGCAGCAGTACCGACAGAAATGTCGGGAACCGGGGCAGCGGATACAGGAGGATCGGAGAAAACGGATGCCGGTACCGATCAACCAGGTGGAACCGATAGTGTTGGTCCGACGGCAACGCCGACGCCGGAAATCGTCGAAGCGACTGCGACTCCAACTCCAGAAATAATTGCTACGGCTACACCATCCCCGGCCCCCACAGCAACACCTACGCCGGAGCCTACGGCCACGCCGACCCCAGAGCCGGTACAGGTGACCGCAGCCATTGATGCGAACGGCAGCTATACCTCCAAAGATGACGTGGCATTATACATTCACACTTACGGAACCCTGCCGGGAAATTTCATTACCAAAAAGGAAGCACGGGCCCTCGGCTGGCCGGGCGGCGGCCTGGAAGCCTACGCACCGGGCAAATGTATCGGCGGTGATTACTTCGGCAATTATGAAGGTAAGCTTCCGGACGGCAACTATCACGAATGTGACATCGACACCTTGGGCAAGAGCAGCCGCGGCGCCAAACGTATCATCTACTCCGATACTGGCGCGATCTACTACACCGGTGATCATTACGAAAGCTTCACGCAACTGTACTAAGAGGTAGTTTATATGAATAACAGCGAAATTCGCATGCAGATCTCCGCGGGTTCCAAAAAGCAGGGCAAACGCCAGTTGTATGTCCTGTATACCCGCGGGAACGATACCGCCGAGATCATGCTCCCGGACTATAAACTGATGGACAACAGTGGCTTTACACAGGAAGAGATCGACCAACTGATGGAATACACCAGAAAATCCCAGGACGATATCCTTGCCAGATCCAAAGAGATCAACCCGATCAAGGCAATGATGAAGACATCCGGGTAAACTTATAAGAACGGAGATTTATTTATGCAATTCATCTGGCTGATATTCTTTATCCTAATCCTGATCGCGGAAATCTTCCTGTCCCATCAAAACGGGTATAAGAGCGGTGAGGAAAGTCTGGCTATCGCAAAAGCATTACATCTTTCAAATCAAACCATCCGACTGGCAGCGCACATTATTCTTTTTGCGATCATCATGTTTACGGGACTTATGACATTTCCGGAATACAAAGTGATCGTGATCGCAGCGGTTGTTTTATGGGCAATCCTGGATGAAATAACCAAGCCCCTGCTCAATAACTTCCGGCATACATCTCTCTTTGATATCGGGATGAATCTGATCGGTGTAACAATAGGGATCGGTCTTAAATTTCTGATTGTTTTCCTGTGATTCGAAAAACGAATCGATACAATGTAAATGATTCATTTTACAAATAATAGCCGGTATGTTAAAAATCAATCATAGACACCGGTGACTTAGAATATATTATGTGAGAGAGGAATGAAAACTATGGTTTTGTTGGTAGTGGATACACAAACGGGAATTACAGATGAAAGACTGTTTGCGTTTGAAACATTCAGAAAAAATATTGTCACGCTGATCGAAACAGCAAGGTCAACCGGTGTTGAAATTGTTTATGTAAGACACGATGACGGACCGGGTAGCGGTTTCTCCTTCGGGGATGAAGCGTTTGAGATCTATGAAGGTTTTGCGCCGAAAGAAGGGGAGCAGATCTTTGAAAAAGGTGTCAATAGTGCATTTCATGATTCTACCGGGCTGACAACATATCTGCGATCGAAAAAAACGGAAAAGGTGATCGTTGTTGGATTGATGACGGATTTTTGTATGGATGCGACGATCAAGAGCGGATTTGAAAAAGGATTCGAAATGATCGTTCCGGCGTATTGCAATTCTACAAAGAGTAATCCATATATGGATGCGGAAACGGCATACCGCTTCTATAACGAATTTATGTGGCCCCGCAGATATGCGAAATGCGTATCGGCAGAGGAAGCATTGTCTATGATGCGGGAATATAAAAGACCGGAAGAGGATCTGTCCACAGAAGATATTCGTTCATGTGGTACACAGGAGACCGAAACGGAGCGACTGCTCTTGCGGAGATTTTGCTATGAAGATGCAGACTCGATGCTCCGTAACTGGGCAGGAGATGCGCATAACCAGGATATGTACGGTGAACCGGCCTATCCGACACCGGTAGCAGTAAAAGGTCTGTTGGATAAGTATATCACATCCTACCGTAACGGACATTATTATCGCTGGGCAGTGATTGAAAAAGCATCCGGAGAGTGCATCGGTCAGATCGCATATTTTCTGGTGGATGCGGGCAATCATTTCGGTGAGATCGAATACTGCATCGGCAAGGCATTTCAGGGAAAAGGATATGCGACCGAAGCCACAAAGGCAGTGATCGGGTACGGTTTTGAAAAGATCAATTTCCATAAAGTGCAGATCTGCGTCCGCCCGTCCAACCTAGCATCCAAGCGGGTGATCGAAAAATGCGGCTTTGAATATGAAGGAATGCTGCGGGATTACTTCTACCGGGAAGACCATTACGAAGGCAGATGCTTTTACTCGATATTAAAGTGACCACATGTTTATATCCAGATAATTATCTGCTATTAAGCGGCATATAAATGTCTGAAACACCTCTCAAAATGCATGTTTCAGACATTTTTGATTTATATGAGTATGTTCCTCGTTGACGTCAAACAATCAGCATGATATACTAAATTCAGACAAATATGCTGTTATAATATATTAAAAGTGTCTGAAATGCATATATAGGAATACAATTCAGATACTTTTAAGATATACGAGGAAAATGATGATATGAACATATTGGGACGAAAAAGGGAACAGGAAATATTGGGAGATTGTCTGGACTCCGACCAGGCAGAATTCGTTGTGGTATATGGCAGGCGAAGAGTTGGGAAGACTTACCTTGTCAGGGAATACTTTAATAATGAATTTGCATTTTATGCAACCGGGATCAATGAAGTAAATATGAAGGAGCAATTGAACTATTTTAACGATAGTTTGATCGAATATGGTTCCGAAGAAAAGAAAGCTCCCGAGAGTTGGAGGGAGGCATTTAACAGATTAAAAGAAATACTTACTCGTCCGGACATAAAAAAAGACCCGATCACCGGAAAAAAAGTTGTATTTTTGGATGAATTGCCTTGGATGGATACGGCAAAATCCGGATTCAAAACGGCATTAGAACACTTCTGGAATAGCTGGGGGGCATCGCAAAAGGATCTTTTGCTCATCGTATGCGGATCAGCTACTTCGTGGATCATTCAAAATGTACTTGGAAACCACGGTGGATTATATAATAGGATTACCAGGCAGATACATCTGTATCCTTTTTCGCTTGGGGAATGTGAAGAATTTTTGCGATCAAAAGGTTTTTCTTTGAGTAGAAGAGACATTACAGATTGCTACATGGTATTTGGTGGGATCCCATATTATCTGAATCTTTTAAATCGACGTTATAGTATAGTACAGAATATAGATGTTTTACTTTTTCAGGAAAACGGCCAGTTATATTATGAATATGACAGGTTATTTTCTTCTTTATACCGTAAACCGCAAAAACATATGGAGATCATCCGGGCGTTAGCAAAAAAGCGCAAGGGAATGACTCGGACAGAATTGATCTCGGATACGAAGATCGCGGATGGAGGATTGCTGTCAAAAGCGATAGAGGAATTGGAGCAATGTGGTTTTATCCGTGCATATAAGAATTATGTGAAAAAAGCAACGGAACAGTATTACCAATTAATTGATCCGTTTGTGTTATTTCACTTGGATTTTCGTATAGAAAAAAGATACTCATCCTGGACAAAGTATCATGGAACTCCCGGATATTATGCATGGCGTGGGAATGCTTATGAGATACTGTGTCTGAATCATCTGCCTCAAATAAAAGCAGCGCTTGGAATATCCGGCGTCGAAACAATGGAGTATTCCTGGAAAAGTTCTGCGGCAAAGAAGGGCGCACAGATCGACTTGCTGATCGATCGCATGGATAATGTGATCAATGTGTGTGAAATGAAGTATTCTACAGAACCGTTTGAGATAGATGCAAATTATGAAGAAGACCTGCTTCACAAGCTGGAAGTGTTTCGAAAAGAAACAAAGAATGAGAAGACATTACATCTTACGCTGATATGTGCCTCCGGGATGGAACGGAATAAGCATAGCAATATTGTGATAAATATGATAACAGGAGAAGAATTATTCAGATAGCAGGAGCAGATTCACGTAGTCCCCGATCGTCTTTTCCAGTTTCTTTATATCCTTCTTCGCAGCAGATGAAAGATCGGCAGACGACAGGATTCCCTCTACACCGCGGATCAGTATCGTAGCAAGGGTAGCGGCATCGGTCTCCATACGGCATCGGATGCTGCCGTTGCGGATACCGGTATCCAGCGCATCCCGTATGTAGGGATGGATCCGCCGCAGTGTTTTTTCATGAAGCAGCAGCTGCATGCTTTCATGCATATGATAGCCCTGCAGTTTATGGTAGTAACCGTCGGAAGTTTTTTTCAGTTCTTCAAAAAACAGATGGATCCGTTGGGAAAAAGCTTTCTTTTCATCTGTGAAGATATCGCCGATCCGTTCAGTATATCCCTGCAGATATCGTTCAATGACCGCTTCAAAAATGCTCTCCTTGGAAGAAAAGAAATGGTAGAAACTGCCGGTGGAGACCCCGCTGACTTGTAGGATATCCCGGACGCCGGTGGCTTCGTAGCCGTTTTCGGAAAACAGTTTTGTTGCGGTTTCTAATAAGATTTCTTTGGTTTTATTTTCTTTCATATGCGGGTTTTCTAAATCTCAAATTTTTCTTTTGTCAGATCCTGTACGGTGATGTAAGGATTGCGGTACAGTTTTCTTTTTGCCGGAAGCCCCATGATCTTTACCAGACCGGTTTTGCTTGTGGATGCATCCAGCAGTGCTTTATCCCCGGAAGTGATCTCATAACCGATGGCACGTTTCGGACAGGATGTAACACAGGCCATACAGTTGGCGCAGTGATGCTGAAAGGCGGGTTTTCCGTTTACGAGTTCTATATTTTTACAGGGACATACCCGGCTGCACAAACCGCAGTGGATACATTCGTCGGATATGGTAAACGGATTGTCTGCATATTGCTGGATCTCCAGATAAGGCCCCATGAATTTTTTGAATCTTGCCCGGACCATACGGCTGGCCCCAGGATAGGGACGATGCTGTTTTTGCGCGATCTCTTCTGCAATACGATCCGTTTTCTTTTCCATCAGAGGTACCATCAGTTTGGCTGGCGGAAAAGGGGGATAAACGATCACATAGTTTGCCACACTGTTAACGAAGCTGCCGTAATCCAGTGCAGCGCCTTTTTTGCGGAGCAGCTTTGCCATCCGTTCACAGGCATAGCCGCAGACGAAGCTCGGATTGGCGATCGCAAAGAAATAGGCATTTTTGTTGATCTTCAGTTTCTTTACGAATTCGATCACCGGCTCCGGTACCGTCCAGTGATAGACCGGATAGACAAAACCGATCACTTCGCAATCGGTTGCCGGAACAGTGTCGGGATCGACTCTTATAGAGACCAGTTCCGTCTCTCCCAGTTTTTCTGCAATCTTCATCGCTGTACGCAGACTGTTTCCGGTTCCTGTGAAATAGTAGATCCTATTCTTCATGGCTGCGGCTCCTTTCTCAAAAACTAGAACGATGTTCTACTTTAAAATATCACGCCACCGGAAGTTTGTCAACCACATCAGCCACAGGGACGGTTCTCTGGCTCATCTTGGGCCAGAGAACCGTCCCTGTGGCTTAGTCCCCGTGGCTTACGTGGTTTATTGTTTATTCATTTTCCGGACGGCGTCTGCGAGCGAGAGAAAATGCTTTGCCTTGAGAATGGCCAGTCCCTGGGTTTCGTCGCCCAGTACGACGAGCTGATCACCGGCGGAGATATCAAACAGTTTTCGGGCCTTGGCGGGGATTACGATCTGTCCCTTATCGCCTACGGTGACCATACCGAAAAGATGTTTTCCTTTCGGCGGAACCTCCAGCCCTAGATTTTCCTCGGGTTCGAAATTTGCCAGATCATCCAGAGATACTTCAAATGCTTCTGCCAGAAGGCGGCATTTTTCCAGATCCGGTATGGTCTCGCCGGATTCCCATTTGGCGACTGCCTGCCTGGAAACGCCGGCGATCTCTGCAACATCTTCCTGCGTCATCTGTTTTATTTTCCGTAAGTGGATCAGATTTTCTTTAAACATTTTTTTCAGCCTTTCTTTCTTTTTTGATACCAAGAACCAGCCAGCGATAAACCGGGATCCGTGAAATGACCGCATATAGTACAAAGCCGAATACAAATCCTGCGATCAGACTGAGTCCGTAGCATGCCCACGCGGGTGCCAGTCCCGGTTTTGCGATCCACAGTGCTACCGAGGAGATGCCGAGGTAGTGGAACACATACAAGCCAAAACTCTTCCGGCTCATCCACTGTGTAAATGCATTGCTGAAATCTCCGAACCTTGCCATGCCTGCCAGTACCGCCAGTGATCCGATGTAAGCACATGCTACATATAGTGCGCTGATGTTGACCGGTTTTTCTGCATAATTACTTCCGAAGGAGATCACGGAAAATACGATGCAGAGTGTACTTGCAATAATGATCAGAGCAATCGCGTATTTTTTCAGCATTTCCATTACCTGTTCCCGGGAAAAAACATAGTATCCCAGGAAGAAGAATGCCAGGTAAAATCCACAGCGGTATACGGAGACGATCGGTGCGTTTAAAAGCTGTGCGGCTCCCCATACCGGGAAGAAGAACAGGGCGATCATCCATAACGGAGTGCGGGAGGCAAGTTTCTGCAGTTTCCCTTTTTCGATCTTGCGGATCAGGAGGAGCAGCATGCTGTAGAGCCAGAGCAGATGTACAAACCAGAGTACCCCGCTTCCCGCAGCGATCATGATCAGGAACACAACAAATTTCGGAATGCCGGCTTCCGCCAGACCCGTAAATGCGCCTCCAAGCGACATGCTCACATATCCCTGTATAAACTGGAATGCAAACAGACCCAGTGTGGAAGGAACCAAAAGTTTTAAGGTTCTGCTTTTGGCAAATTCCTTACCGTTGTGTCTTTCCAGATACAGGGAGGAACTGATCCCGGCCACAAGGAATAGCACCGGCATAAACCACGGATACACCAGATACATAAACACATCGTAATACTGTACCTTAAGGTCCGTGATCTGTCCGAGACCGCCCACGATTCCTTCACTGTTGTACATATACAATACATGGTAGATCACAACGATCACAACGGTCATCCAGCGAATGTTGTCTAAGTAGTATTTTCTCATACATATCCCACCTTTGCAACTATATTTGACATTATTATAAATGCCGGATATGGCATCGTCCACCAACTAATCCAAACATATGCATTCGATTTATGTTAGCTTTTGTTGCGTATATAAGACTTGACTCTTCCCCGGGGGGATGGATTATGGTATGATAAAAAACATAAGGGGGAGAAAGCATGAAGCTGAAACTGTCTGAACTGCCGGATTATGAGAACTGTCTGGTGAATCTGTCCAATTCCATATTGAAAAAATTTGATGCCGGGACGACGGCAAAGACACTGTCGTTGGCAGATCCTTATCTGGAGAAAAACTATAAAAATGTTGTGGTGCTCCTTTTGGATGCCATGGGAATGTCGATCATAGAAAAGCATTTGAAAGAAGATGGATTTTTCCGCAGCCATCTGGCCGGCTCTTTGGATTCGGTCTATCCGCCGACCACGGTGGCAGCGACCACATCCATGCTCAGCGGTCTGTATCCCAATGAACACCAGGAGATGCCCGGCGGCCACGCTGGATTAACGCGGGAGGAGATCGAGATCCCGCTGATTGTGATCGAAAAATAGCGACCAAGGAGATGGCGGGATAGTTTAAGCGCTTGAAAGGGTGTAACAATGGAAATCTGGGATTTATACGATAAAGAAGGAAAGAGAACGGGTGAGACCTGGGAACGGGGCTTTGGAAATTACAAGCAGATCCCGGAAGGCCGTTATCATATGGTAGTTGATATACTTGTTCAGCATGTAGACGGTACTTTCCTTTTAACCAAAAGGGATATGAGCAAAGATGTATATCCGGGGTACTGGGAAGCCAGCGCAGGAGGTTCTGCGATATCAGGCGAGGAACCGGTTGAAGCAGCCGAGAGAGAACTTTTTGAAGAGACCGGTCTGAAGGCGATAAAAATGGAACTGGTGAGTCACATCTTCCGAAATCCGAGCTACAGTATGTTCTATTCATTCCTTGCGATCGTAGATGCAGACAAGGATTCCGTCATTCTTCAGGAAGGTGAGACCGTAGATTATAAGTGGGTAGATGAGCGTGGGTTCCTGGAATATGTAGAATCGGACCTGGCGATCAAATCGCATAATGACAGGTACAAAGAGCTTATAGAACGAATAAAGGCCAGGGGTCCCGGTCTGTATCAAGAGGAGGTGGCCGAATGAATCTTGATGAGTTTATGGAAAAGAATGATATTGCCATAGCTGTCAAAGCGGATCTGCAGGAAAAGTCTTTTGATATTATGAAAAGAGATATAAAATTGGAATCCTATGACCTGTTTGAACAACTGATCCAATATGGCAGTGTAGATAGTCTGATGGCAAATATAGAAGGGCAGATACTACCCCGAATCTGGACACAGGGAAATACGAAATGCATTGTTTGCCGACCGCGCCCAAACCAGATGATTGCGCTGTTTTACGACAGCACTCGAAATGCAAAAGATGAGTATTATCATGCACAAGAGCTGGATACATTATTAAAACAAATGCAGGAGTAACCATAGGGACGGTTCTCTGGCCGGAAACCTGTCAGGGAACCGTCTCTGTGGTTACTTGGAGGAGGCAGACATGGCAAAGGTATTTGTGATCCCGGATGTTCATTTAAAACACTGGATGTTTGAAGAAGCGCGGAATCTCCTGAAAACGATATCCTGCGATAAGGTTGTTTTATTAGGTGACCTGGTAGATGACTGGTATCAGGAAAGCAACCTTGAACTGTATAAGAAAACTCTGGAGGAAGCAGCAAAATTCATGAAGGATCATGATGCCCTGTTTTGCTACGGTAATCATGATGTGAGTTATAAATGGGAAATGCAGGAGTCCGGGTATTCGAATAAGGCACGAAACACGGTGCTTAACGGACTGAACCGATTAGAAAACTGCGTAAGTCCGGAACGGATCGCATTTGCTCACAGGATCGATCAGACAGTATTCTCACATGCAGGGATACTGGAGGAATATGTCACGGAGTACTTATCCGATCCATACATGGATATGGACGAGGCCATAGCGGAGATCAATGAGATGGGTTCCGACGAACTGTGGAGTGATATCTCTCCGATCTGGGCCAGGCCGCAGGATGCGCATTCCGGAATGGAACTGTTTCATAGCGAGTTATTTCAGGTGGTAGGTCATACTCCGGTATCCGAACCTTTGCAACAAGGAAATCTGCTGACCTTGGATACATTTTCAACCTATCCGGATGGCCGACCGATCGGAGACGAACGCTTTGTCATTGTGGATACTGCGGATGGCTCCTGGGAGTACGCAGATTAAATGATGGGAGCGGATTCGCGAAGTAGAGCATTTCTACGATAAACTGGCAAGTAATCCAATAAAAGAAATTGCTGAAGAAGAACCATTTGATCTTCAGATGATCTGTCCTGTGGAAGATTAAAGATTGATTTACTACCTAAAAAATGATATTCTTTAGGTAGTAAATTTTGCTTTGGAGGAAATGATATGCACAGGTATGATTATTCATTTCTGAAAAAATCTGTTCCCGGCAATATAGTCGGATTGACAGATATCATATCGGATCTTAAGTCAAAAGAAGAGTTTCGTAAGCTTCAATACAGTGAAACATTTGAAATTTTGCGCCATAAGGCAATTGTTGAATCTGTTAAAGGCAGTAATGCCATTGAGGGAATCATTACCACAGATGCAAGAATAAAGGATATTGTGGAAGGTGCAACTCCGGTGACACATGATGAAATGGAAATATCGGGGTATAAGGATGCACTTAATCTGATACATACAGAACAAGCAAATCTTGATGTTAAAGAGGAAATGATTCTTTCTTTTCATAGGATGCTTTTGTCACAGACAAATTCGCGAGAAGCCGGATATTTTAAAACGAATGATAACTTTATCATGGAAATCGAACCGGACGGGAGCAGGCATGTTAGATTTAAGCCTGTTTCTGCCGAAAAAGTGAACAATGAGATGGAACAGCTTCTTTTGGCATACTATGATGCAAGACAGGATTATGAGATTTCACCGCTTTTACTTATTCCATGTTTTGTTCTGGATTTCTTATGTATTCATCCTTTTATGGATGGGAATGGCAGAATTTCAAGATTGCTGACGGTTCTGCTACTGTATAAGTCCGGTTATGACATTGTAAGATATATATCTTATGAAGGACAGATCAACAAGCATAAAGACAGTTATTATGAAGCACTTAGGGTGTCATCTGATAAATGGCATGAGAATGAAAACAATTATGTTCCGTTTATCGTGAATTTCCTGCAGGTTCTCTATAAGTGTTTCAAGGATCTTGATGAATCATTTACGGATATATCTCTGAAAAAGGCAAAGAAGTCCGAGAGAGTTGAAAATATTTTGATGGGGGCAATCGTACCGGTATCAAAGCAGGATATTATTGCAAAACTTCCGGATGTCAGCGTAAAAACAGTTGAATTGGTTCTCGGGAAGATGCTGAAGGACAAAAAGATCAAAAAGATCGGAACCTATAAAGATGCCAGGTATATGAGAAATACGGAAATATAAATTTTACCCCAGGGAAATGATGTCGAGACCATAGTATCGCTTTCACGGGCCCAAAGATAAAGTGCTTCGAAAGAATGAGTGAGCGGCAGAGAAAAAGGACTATGCAATTTTTGGAGCATCCTGGCCCAAATGAAGAAATTCTCGACTTGTATAATGTTGCTATTCAAAGGGACTGGTTTGCAGATTTTAATCCAATGAAAACCGAAGTGAATGATGGTCTGTTTGAGGAAATGAACGGGAGGGAAACCTTATGATCGAGAGAATTTATTTTGATATGGATGGTGTGCTGGCGGATTTTGACCGAGGGGTCGTGGAATTCTGCGGGATGCAGCCACTCCCGCAGGGCGGAAAGAGATCCGAGGAAGAGGATAATAAGATGTGGGAGAAGATCCGGGAAGTAGAGCATTTCTATGATAAGCTGGAACCGATGCCCGGTGCCTTGGAGATGTTTCAAAAGCTTTATGAAAAATACGGGGATCGTTGCGAGATCCTGACCGGAATACCAAAACCGAAGCGCGGGATCCTGACTTCCGGAGAAGACAAGACTGCCTGGGCGCATCGCTTACTATCCAAAGATTTGGTAGTGAATATCGTTTATCGGGAAGAGAAGAAAAACTTCTGTAAAGGAAAAGACTGGATCCTGATTGATGATCATCCGGGAAATATCGCGTCCTGGAGAGAATATGGCGGTACGGGGATCCTGCATGTGAGTGCTGAGGATACGATCAGACAACTGCAGGAAATGGAGATTCTGTAAAGAAATCATCTGTGGATTATCAAAGAAGAGGAGATAAAGGAAATGACTCTGGAAGAATATATGAAAGAACCGGTTCGTTGCTGTATATATTTATTGCGACCTAAAAATACATTGCCAAGACTATATCGAAGAAGAAAAATAGTCGGTACGCCTTTTTCTTTTGTGCCGTTGCATTTCTTAAGGAGAGAGCCAATCCTATGTTTTGAGAAAATTCAAGATTCAGCATACCTTATTGGTGTGGGAAGTTTGGGTTAGGTTAGTGTGTTAACTCAGAAATTACTACGATATAGGCTATGATGTGGTTCTGTTCTGTAAATCCGAACATGTGGAATGCGTCGCCCTTTTACAGCGAATGAGCAACACCCGGCAGGCAACGATTACTCTGGATGAGGACATGGAGGATTATCATAGGATTAAGGGAGATACCTGAAAATGGAAAAGAGAATTGCAGAAAACAAAGTGAGTCATTATAACATTTCTTGTGAAGAAAGATTTAATCAATATTTGAGATTTATGAATGAAGATGTTGAGAAGGGATATGATCTCCGATGTCGTTATTTATATAAAATTTATCAGGTTGGCATAAGCCCTTTATATACCAAGGATGAGAGAAAAGATGTAATTGATCGATTGTTAAAAAATGCATTTGAACAAACTGATGAAAACAATCGCGCACTTGATTTGATCTGTGCTTATAAAATAGTTCAGTACAATAAGTTTGATATAGATGTCCCCAATTTCAGGGTATCCGAAACACTTTGGCTTAAAGATACAGGGCGCAACTCGGAATTTCCCAAATCGATACTTGAGAAAATGAGTGAAGAGAGGCGTAAAAAGACTCTGTCATTTATAGCGCATCTGGGACCAAATGAGGAAATCCTCAATCTTTATAATGTCGCCATTCAAAGAGACTGGTTCGCATCTTTTAATCCCATGAAAACGGAAGTTGATGATGGGATTTATGACGGTATGAATGAAATAGAAGCATTTAATCGGAAAAACTGTAATGCAGTTAAGTGTTTGATCATTTCATTACTATATGATGGAAAAATCGCAGAAGAAATCGAGTTTTTCCGAACCGTATTTGAAGGCAAGGAACCAAAAGAATACCATAAAAGAATAACGGACATTCCTGATCTGAACCTGTTGGAGGATCCCGGTGATAAATGCGTAGAGTATTATTGGATCACGTTAAAGAGTAATCCGGAGTTGTTTGAGAATGACAGAGACAAAAACATAAACGACCTTGAAACCACAACATATAAAATTACAATGTTTGATAACGGCTTTGATAGTTATTCCGAGCAAGATTCCGAGCTTCGGGGATTGATCCGAATTTGGGAAAAGGCAGAAGATGATTGGAAGTCCATAGCTTTCTCTGATTCCTGGTGCTCATGGCGGGATCTGTTTCAATTATTTAAAGCTGCCATGGTATCAAGGTTATGAGTATTTTGGAAGAACAAGGATAAAAGATGATTTGGAGTATAGACGGTTCCGCATACAACCGAAATTGTGTAAAAAATGCGTTGACTTGTTCTCGAAAACCGAAAGGGGCAAAACACAGGTATAGTTATAATTCCTGTTGTCCCAAGCCATGTGGAGACAGTATTTTTGATGTCTCGAGAGGTGGAGAGACAAGAGAACTATTATTGATACGGAGGGTTTATAATGGAACTTAATATTATAAAGAGATTTGGAATTGGAATCTTATGATCTGTTTGAACAACTGATCCAATATGGCAATGTAGATAGTCTGATGGCAAATATAGAAGGGCAGATACTACCCCGAATCTGGACACAGGGAAATACGAAATGCATTGTTTGCCGACCGCGCCAAAATCAGATGATTGCACTGTTCTACGATAGCTCTCGAAATGCAAAGGATGAGGACTATCATGCACAAGAGCTGGATACATTATTAAAACAAATGCAGGAGTAACCATAGGGACGGTTCTCTGGCCGGAAACCTGCCAAGAACCGTCTTTGTGGTTACTTGGAGGTTCCGACGAGCTGTGGAGTGACATTTCTCCGATCTGGGCCAGGCCGCAGGATGCGCATTCCGGAATGGAACTGTTTCATAGCGAGTTATTTCAGGTGGTAGGTCATACTCCGGTATCCGAACCTTTGCAACAAGGGAATCTGCTGACCTTGGATACATTTTCAACCTATCCGGATGGCCGACCGATCGGAGACGAACGCTTTGTCATTGTGGATACTGTGGATGGCTCCTGGGAGTACGCGGATTAAATGATGGAAGTGATCTTATAAAACGCAGGAGGGAAATCATATGATCAAGAAGATATATTTTGATATGGATGGTGTGCTGGCGGATTTTGACCGAGGGGTCTTGGAATTCTGCGGGATGCAGCCACTCCCGCAGGGCGGAAAGAGATCCGAGGAAGAGGATAATAAGATGTGGATGCGGATCCGGGAAGTAGAGCATTTCTATGATAAGCTGGAACCGATGGACGGTGCCTTGGAGATGTTTCAAAAGCTCTATGAAAAATATGGGGATCGTTGCGAGATCCTGACCGGAATACCCAAACCGAAACGCGGGATTTTAACCTCCGGTGAAGATAAAACCGCCTGGGCACACCGCTTACTATCTAAAGATTTAGTAGTGAATATCGTTTATCGGGAAGAGAAGAAAAACTTCTGTAAAGGAAAAGACTGGATCCTGATAGATGATCATCCGGGAAATATCGCGTCCTGGAGAGAATATGGCGGTACGGGGATCCTGCATGTGAGTGCTGAGGATACGATCAGACAACTGCAGGAAATGGGGATTCTGTAAAGAAAACCGCGGATAATCAAAAGAAGATGGAGATATAGATAATGACACTGGAAGAATATATGAGAGAATTGGTATTGATGAGCAGACAGTATGGCCAGGAGGAGGAACTGTATCCGTTGATCAATATGCTTTTGCGGGAAAACGATAATGTGAGACATTTATCTGTGAGGGATGTGCATAAATCAGGCAGTAAGGGCATAAGAAAAGACATGCTATACGGATATGTATCATTTCCAGATCTTGCAATTTTAGATGAAAATAATTCATTTCCTTTATATGGAAATATTTATGATAAAAAAATGCCGGAGGGGTTTAATAGAAATGAACAACTAAAAAAATTACATGGATGTGTAGAAATTAAGAAATGGATAGACATAAAAGAAAAAACAAAAAATGATAAACGCATAGAAGTAAATAAATATATAGATACAGATGAAAAAGTTATTAATTATATAAAGACAAAAGAGGGGGATATAAAGACCATAGGGGATTTTGAACAAGTTGTAGGAGAATTGTTATGGTATGGAAAAGTATTATATACAAATGGTTTTCATTGGCATTATCTTGAAATCAAAACCACAAAAAAGGTGAATATTGTAAAACAGATTAATAAATATAATACTGAAATAGAAAATATAGAAAAAGAAATAAATTCATCAAAGAAAGAAAAAAAGGAAACAAAAGAATTAAACAATAAAAAACAAAAACAAAAGTGGGAAAGAAAATGTATAATATATAATGAGTTTAATAAACAAAAGGACGTTATATGTATCGATATTGGAAACATTACAGATATATATAACTATATTATCAACGAAAAGTTATCCATGAAAGATATTGTTCAAAGGGTCTTTGAAAATCCTAATATTTTAAAGGAATGGCATCGTTTGAAATATAATCTTGCAAGTATCAATTGGTGTGGAACTAACACAGCAGAACAATTTCTATAGGAGTCAAAGAATTGAAACCTTCAAAATTTTGAAGATTCTCTGTAACATAGTAAAAGAAGAAAACGATTATGTTATTTCAAAAGAAAGTAGAAGCAGAAGTAGTGAGCAAAAATGTAGAAGAATTGGAAGATCCACCGGCATTAGAGGCTTCAGGGGCATATTCCGTGGTGGCAATGGCGGCGATGCAGGATGAAAGCAGGTCTGAGTGGAGAAGGACAACTGAGCCGGGAACTACCAGCATAATTTTCTGAAATCTTCAAAATCCTGAAGATACTCTTTATCATAACATTAGAAAAAGCATAAGGAGGATAGCACATGGCACAGGAACAGTATAAACAGATTGTAGAACGGATCAATGAAAACATCGAATCCATTAAAAAAGGTGACCAGAAGATCTGGGAGGAACTGCAGCCGGATGTTCGGGAGTTTGTCCGCTATTGTGCAAAAAGAAGGATCCGGGGATATGCGGTGGAAAACCGGGAAGCATTGATCGCAGAATTGGCATCGGCAGGTTTTATCGGTTTTATGCAGGCGATACCGAAGTATAGCGGAACAGGAAAAGCAAAGTTCACAACTTATGCAGGTAAGTGGATTGATGGTGCAATATCTACACAGCTGGATTTTGAATTCAATTCGGCAGGATATAAAAAGAAGCCGATCAATGTAAAGGTAACCAAGATAGCTCCGAAGAGTGACGATGAGAAGGACTTGCAGGATTATGAAGCAATGTTATCCGGAGCATTGGCGCAGCATACGGGTGACGCATTATCGATCAAAAGTTGCAGCGATCTTGGTAGCTATGCGACGGAACGGACTGTTCTTCAGATCATGGATGTCTTAAAGATGATGACAGACGAAGAACACAGTCTGACCTGTAATCAGCTGAAAGCGTTGTTGTCATTATACCGGAAAGCAAAATATCAAAATGCAACGAATATCGAATCCTATAATGTTTTCAATAAAACCATGGGTGAGATGCTCCTGGAGCTGAATCCCGAAATACATACGCAGGAAAATGACGAGGATTACAAGATCAAGTATAAGAAATATGAAGAGAATGATCTGAATAATCGCGTTAATATGAAAAAAGAGAATCCGAATAAAGTGGATACAGCTCCGGTCATCAATGGATTGCAGTATGTTCACGATTTTGATCGTGAAACACTGGATAAATTGATCCAGGTGGTGAGTTTTTCGGATATGTTTTCGAAAGAAGAGAAAACAACGCTCATTCGCAAATTGCTCAAAACCGCAAGTATTTATTATAGAACGCCGTATATGAACGGGCGTGATCTGCGCTTCCATCCGTCGGCGATCCACGGCAGATTTTCTACAAGAAGTATGGAAGATCGAAAGGGCTTTGCAGAAAAGCTGAAGATCCTGCAGGATGCGATCAATAAGTTTGCGCAGGTCCGGTTTCGCTTTAACCGTTATACGGAAGATCATGAGTTGACACCGACCAGTCAGTATATTCACACGCTGAGTCCGTATCATATCGTGGTATATCAGGATCAGTATTATTGTATCGGAAAGAAGCAGGGAGACAAAAGAGTCTGGCATTATCGTATCGACCTGATGACGGAGATCGAGCTGATCCGGGACGAAGACGGAATGATCATACCGATCGAGATCACCGCTTTTGAAGGATTACCAATCTCGAATACGGAATGGGACCCGGAGAAATATATGTCGGAACACTTATCGATGGGTTATGATAAACCGCAAGACATCCGGATCAAGATCTTATCTACGGATTATACGGTATTACATGATGCTTTTGGGGATCATTATAAAAAAGTAGAAAGCCGCATGGAAAAGAATGAGAAAGGACGCATGGTGCAATACGACATCGTTATGGTAAAGACTTCTCCGGAGATGCTTGTTCACTGGGCGATGCAACAAGGTGCTAAAGTTGAGATTCTGGACAGAAAAGTTCGTGAAAAGATCCGGGAAGAATTAAAGAAGATGCAGGATATCTACTCCTGAACATGAAGTGTTCGGAACAGATCAGGAGAAAAATCGCGTAAAAATGCGAAATTTTTGTCAATCTTCAGAATTTTGAATATCCCAAATTACATAATACAGATGAGCGGAAAAGATTTGCTTCGGCAGATCTTTTTTGTTTACCGAAAAACAACAGGAGATTTAAAAAAGATCCTGAATATCAAAAGAAAGGAGGATACAACAGTGAACGGAAATCGTATCACGGAAGAAGTATTAGAAACAGAAGAAGACATCACAGAATCTGAAGAACAGATCTGGGAGGATGTGATGAGCGGTTTCTTTCCGAACGCAGAATCGGAAGAAGAGATCGAAGAGGAACTGGATAATATGTTTAATGATTAAGAAACGGAGGTAATGAAAATGAGTACTTTTGATTATGTAAACGAATGGTTCAAACAGAATGAGGAACTGGTAAATCAGACCGTGACGGATAAAAATCACATCCTCACCTCGAAGTACGGTCACAAGAAAGGTGCGTATCTGGTGTCGGTGGAGTTGACGGATAAGAACATTTTGATCCCGATGTACGCAGGAGAAGCCGGAGCGGACGATGACCACGACAGATCGATCGCGGACCGCTTAAAAGAGCATCTGCGTCACTGGCTGGGAACCTATACGACCTACTACACCGGGGTAAGAAAGAAGGATCTCCTGGACGGCAAGATGAAGTTCTGCCTGGAGATCGTCGGAGAGGCAGAAAAGAAGGAGGATCGCAAGCAGTTGGAGACCACCACGATCTTGACGAAAAAGCCGTATCTGCAGTACGGGCCGTACAAGAAGTACGATTCCGATTATGATGGTATCGACCTCTGTATCGTACCGTTCAAGGGGACGCGTCGTAAAGCGTTCCTGAATGCTCTTAAGGAGAAAGGGATCGAGATCGAAGAAGGAGAGCGCCTGATCGATCGCACCCTGGATAAGAGCTTCCGGCCGGATTGGAAAGCGTGTGCACAACCGAAAGAGGAAAACGAGGCGATCGCTGAGAAACTCCGTCAGGAGATGGAATACTGGACTGAGGAAGAGTACAGGGATGTAAAGAAGGTCGTGGATACCGGGCTCGGATGTCCGGAAGGCAGCAGAGGATGTATGCGGAAGTATCTCATCCGGGTTCTGAGCCACGCGCTCGCGTGAAATATGTCCCGGGTGGAAGGCGCAAGACCTTCCCCCGGGGGTTTTGTATAACAAGGAAACTTGAAATCTCACGCAGTAAGCGCTCCGGGCAATCAGGAATCGTTAGGAAACATATTTTAGAGGAAGACAACATGAAACAAAATGAAAAAACACGCAATATTATGGAGAAGAAGAACGAAATGAAGTATGGAAATATGGTAGATTTATATCCGCTTCTTTATACAAATGCGAACATATTTATCCCCAGATCTTTTGCCTGGGAAGCAGAAGCGGCAAAAGCGATCGTTACTATATACGAAGAAGAGATTATTTGCAATCTCGGGTCGAAGCTGCTGATCGACACGGACGAAGGCATACAGGAGCTGAGTATTGCGTTTCAGAGAA
The DNA here is from genome assembly GCA_017526985.1 of Lachnospiraceae bacterium. Taxonomy (GTDB): domain Bacteria; phylum Bacillota; class Clostridia; order Lachnospirales; family Lachnospiraceae; genus NK4A136. The sequence goes on along the minus strand of JAFXQR010000134.1, from coordinate 610 downwards.
ATGAAAAAGGCGAGTATCGCTGCAATCTGCTCCGGTTTCTTAGGGATAAGGGGGTCCGATACGAGAAAGGGCCCGGAACCTATTGTGACGGAGGGCGTTTCTCACAGAAGGCTTCTTCTGCGGAAGTGCTCTACTGCAAAGATGCGATCATTGAGCATATCGTGAGTCCGTACTGGGGGCATCAGTATGAACTGAATATTGCAAATAAGCAGATGCAACCCAATGCCGGAGGCAGAAGTGTAAAAATCGTCCGACTGAACGCGTGCGATCCGAAGATGCAGACCGAGATCGAAAAATGGATGTGCAAAGTGCTTTGGAAGAAGAGTGAGCTTGTGGCCTATGATCTGGAAAAGGCGATCCGGCAATTTGCAAAACGCACCCCGTTCACATGCAGTCTGTTCTATCAAAAATACGGAGATGAATATAGCTGGGAATACTACCATGCATAATTATGTGAACTGCCCCAGTGGGCTGAAGTGAAAAAGTAAATTCCACTTTGCTTTGAGCAAAAACAGAGTGGAATTTAGTCTTGCAAGCACATTGGAAAATTCATAGAGATATAACTTTAACTGTAGAATTTAAAGACCGTCCGCCATCCTTGACAGAACCT
>JAFXQR010000133.1 GCA_017526985.1 Lachnospiraceae bacterium | reverse complement strand
TCCTTCCTTTTGCTGAACCGCTCTGTATGCGGTGAATGTGTAATAATAAAGACCATCGGGAGTTTTCTCATCTCCTGATGGTCTTCATTCTACGTATTGTCTGTGAACATAATGTGACGAAAAAATATCAATTCTGTGTTGTTTTCTTCATCACTTTGTGAAATCCTACTCCAGATGCCCCTTCGCACGGATCACATCGATCACCTGATCCACATATTTCTCGCACACTTCATCGCTGCCGGCCTCCACCATAACACGGATCACCGGCTCAGTGCCGCTCTCACGCACCAGGATACGTCCATCCTCGCCAAGTGCTGCCGCCACATCAGCCACCGCCTTCTGTACATCCGGATCATTCTGTGCTTCCGGTTTGCTCTTTACACGCACGTTTTTCAGTACCTGCGGATAGAAGACCACAGGAGCTGCCAGCTCGCTCATGGGCTTTTCTTTGGCCAGCATCACTTCCATCATCTTCAGCGCTGTCAGGATACCGTCACCGGTCGTCTCATATTTCAGGAAGATGATATGGCCGCTCTGCTCGCCGCCCAGACGGTTGCCGGTCTGTACCATATTTTCATAGACATACTTGTCACCGACTGCTGTCTTGTCATACTCAATGCCCACTTTGTCAAACGCCTTATACAGGCCAAAATTACTCATGACCGTGGTCACAACCTTATTGTTGAGCAGCTTGCCACGCTCTTTCATATACAGCCCATATACATAAAGGATATGATCACCGGTCAGAACATTGCCCTTTTCATCCACGGCCAGGCAGCGGTCTGCATCCCCGTCAAAAGCAAATCCGATATCCAGTCCGTTCTCCACAACAAACTTCTGCAGGTGTTCAATATGAGTAGAACCACAGTCGGTATTGATGTTGTAACCGTCCGGCGCATCGTTCATCACATAAGTCTTTGCACCCAGCGCATCAAATACGCCCTTCGCGATCTGCCATGCTGCACCGTTTGCCACATCCAGACCGACCCTGACATCTTTGAAGCTGTACTTGGACATAGAGATCATATGGCCAATATAGCGGTTGCGCCCTGCCACATAGTCCACGGTACGCCCGATGGCATCGCGTTCCGCAACGGGGACCTCCAGCTTTCCGTCAATATACTCTTCCACCTTCAGGATGGTCTCTTCATCCATCTTTTCCCCACTGCCCTTCAGCAGCTTGATGCCGTTATCATAGTACGGATTGTGGGATGCCGAGATCATAATACCGCAGTCAAAATCATCCACGCGGGTAATGTATGCCACGGACGGCGTGGTAGTCACATGCATGATGTACGCATCCGCGCCGGATGCCATCAGCCCCGTACAAAGCGCATACTCAAACATATAGCTGGATCGTCTGGTGTCCTTGCCGATCACGATCTTGGCCTTCTTGCCTTCCCTTGCGCCATAATACCAGCCCAGGAATCGTCCGATCTTGATCGCGTGCTCAAATGTCAGATTCTTGTTTGCCTCCCCGCGGAAGCCGTCGGTTCCGAAATACTTACCCATTGTCTCTTTTCCTCACAATCTCTCCGTTGTTTTTGTAAATGCTGTTTTCCGGCACCACACCGCGCACGCAGGAGGTCGGATAAACATTACTGTTGCGTCCGATTACCGTACCCGGATTGCACACACTGTTGCAGCCCACTTCCACATGATCCCCCAGCATCGCGCCAAACTTCTTGATGCCGGTCTCCAGCTGCTCGGTGCCATTGTGTACAACCACCAGCTGCTTATCCGATTTCACATTGGATGTGATGGAGCCGGCTCCCATATGGGAAAAATATCCCAGGATAGTATCTCCTACATAGTTGTAATGCGGCGTCTGTACATGGTCAAACAGGATCACATTCTTCAGCTCTACGGAATTGCCGACCACACAGTCTGCACCGACCAAAGCGGATCCCCGGATGAAAGCGCAATGACGCACTTCCGTATTCGGTCCGATAATGCAGGGAGCGCCGAGATATGCCGACGGAAATACCTTCGCCGTCTTGTGCACCCATACATGCTCTTCCCGTTCTTCATAATCATCGCCCAGGGTCGGTCCCAGCTGCAGGATAAAATCCTTGATGCCCTTTAATGCCTCCCAGGGATAAGTAAACTGCGAAAGATACTCCTTCGCCAGCGTATGTTCCAGGTCATAAAGATCTGCGATCGTATACATCCCGTATGCCTCTCTTTCTAGTTTACATAATTTTCATTACTATACTATATCTTCTTCTATATTGCAAGCAGAAACGGACTGTCCCCCTTACGCTTCATGCTTCCAGTAGTTCAGGTTCATGGTCACCTTCCGGATCACCCATCCGGGCAGTTTCTTATAATGCTTGCCCAACTGATAACCCATGTACTTAAATCCGCTGTTCACGATCATTCCCGGGATCTGCAGCGCCTGTCCGTTTCGCAGCAGATAGCCGGCCATATTTTTGATCATCTTTACTCCCTCAGAGGAGGAAGAGATCCCGCCAAACACCTCCGGAAACTGCGCCTGGGATACCCCCAGATCAAAGTTTCGCTGCAGCTGCTGCCAGTTGCTATAGTGGTGGGAATGGATCACCCGCGCCGTCGGAACATAAGCGATCTTTTCGCCCGCGTCCAGAAAATGTCTGGCATTCACCATATCCTCATTAAAGATCATATGCTCTTCAAATCCGCCGATACGATCATACACCCTGCGGTCATAGGCTGCGCATACATTGGAACAAAAGAAGGTTTTGATTCCCATAACCGGTATATCTTCGGCCGATTTGATCACCGGTTTCGGCGGATAGTTGAAATACCGGCTGTAACGCTCCGTCAGCGTCGCATCCTTTCCGGGCAACTGTCTGGCATAGGCTGCTGCCGCTTTTCCCTCCAACATCGGTTTTAACAGCTCCTCCACCAGTTTATCATCCACCGGCACCGCATCATCCGTCATACAGATGAAATAGTCAGCATCCGACAGGGATACCCCCAGCCTTCTGGTCCCGCCATGGTCAAACTCTTCCGCCGCGATATGCCGGATCAGCAGATCATCATATTGTTCCAGGAAATGGGTGTCCGCAAAAAAAGAATCAAAATAGGACTGTTCCGTATTGATCAGAATAATACGCTGCACCGGGTAAGATTGCCGGTGCAGACGCGCGATCAGTTTCTGTAATTTTTCATCCGGTTTATATACCGGTACGATCACATCTACCGTTTTCATACAACTTAATAAGCATTCTTGTTGATAAAGCCTTTAAACAACGTCATAAACAGGATCTTGATGTCCAGCATCAGTGTCCAGTTTTCGATATAATACAGATCACATTCGATACGCCGGCGGATGGATGTATCCCCACGGAAACCATTGATCTGCGCCCAGCCGGTCATGCCCGGACGTACCTGATGCTTGATCATATAGCCGGGAATATCTTCCTTAAACTTCTCTACAAACTGCGGACGTTCCGGTCTGGGGCCCACCAGCGACATCTGTCCTACCAGGACATTGAAGAGCTGCGGGATCTCGTCTAAGCTGGTCTTGCGCAAAAACTTACCGATGGCCGTGACTCTCGGATCCCCTTTCTTCGTCCATCCCTGCTTTTCCTCTTCCGCTTTCTGTTCCCGCATGGTACGGAACTTATACATCTTAAACGGCCGGTTGTGCAGACCTACACGTTCCTGCGCAAAAATGACCTTGCCGCCATCCGTGAGCTTGATCAGTATCGCTGAAATGAGCATAACCGGCGAAAACAGAATGATCAGTATAATGGAGCCGAACAGATCGATCATACGCTTGATAAACATATTCATGGTATTGGTCAGCGGCACATAACGGATATTGACTACCGCCAGCCCGGTCAGATCCTCGATGTAGGGATTGGTCGGGATCACACCGTTATAATCCGGGATAAACTTGGTATGCACGCCGGACTTTTCGCAGGTACGCACCAATTCTTCCAGATAATCATAATCCTGCAGGGACAGGGAAATACCGATCTCATCCAGTTTTTTATCTTCTGTCTCCAGTATGATATCCAGATTAGCAAGTACGCCCAGAACCTTCACACCTCGATAGACCGTACCGGCCGGCAGATGATCATCCAAAATACCGCAGACCACATAGCCCCATTGCGGGTTTTCCAGAATACGATCGATATAGGTCTCCGCTGCCCGGGAATACCCTACCAGCAGCACGTATTTTACATTATATCCGCGCCTTCGGATCATACGCAAAATGGAACGGATGATCTGTCGTTCTATGATCGTAAGCATCATAGAAAAACCGTAAAATATGAACATCATGCTTCGTGAAAAGTCCAGGATCTTAAAGGCATACATCCCCACGATCACAACACCGAGTCCAAGGGTATTGGCTTTTATGATATTAAAGATCTCACGCTCGACACTGGAATAGCGTCTCGAAGAATACAGATCACAATAATAGAATAAAATCAGATATCCCGGAATAATATAGTACAATGCCGAAAAATAGGTCTCCCGGGACAGGATACCTACAACTGCATCGTTCGTGCTTTTAAAAAGAACAAATTTTATATACCATGCAAGAAGGTAGGAGATCGCAACCACAATGGCATCGACCAAAACGTGGATGCGGTTCAGCCCCTTCTGATTCTCTCTGATCATAAGCTATTCCTTATAGCACAGTCTGCTGTATGCAACAGCAAATCACATACAAAGGGAATTATACTATATTTAGTAGAGAAATTCAATCCTGACATTTTTCAGGTACTAAATCTTCTTATGATATTCCAGAGCAGCTCAGCCTCAATGCGAAGCTGTCTGCCAAAAGGAACTTTATCAAACCGGACGCGGTGCTGTTGTGCCGTAATGCCCTGACACATGGTAAAGCCTTCTTTCAGACCGGCGAGATAGTCCTTCCCCATCCCTTTCTTCGTAAAAAAGAGCAGCTTGATCAGATGCCCCGCCAAAAGAAGCGGAAGATTCAAAAGGATCTGCCATGCAGGCATATTCTTATAGATCAGGTAGATATTATTTCTTGCAGTGATCTTTACCTTAAACGGATTGTGACGGGAACCGGTGGTCGCACTACCGGCGTGTTTTACCACTGCCTTGGGCGTATAACGGTTTTCGTAACCGGCCAGCTTTGCCCGCCAGCCCATATCCACATCCTCCAGATAGGCAAAGTGCCGCGGATCAAACTCTCCCAAGGATTTCAACAGATCCCTGCGATAGATCGCCGCCCCGCCACAGGCACTGAAGATCCGGTAACGCTTATCATAGTTGCACGCCGCCTTATCCTTGGCGGGAGCAAAAGCCCAGCCCAGGGCACAGTAATAGTCCCCGGCATCATCCATCACCGTCGGATCCTGCATGGAGAGCATGGCTGCCGCCACGGAAAAGATATTCTCCTTCTTACGAATCTCTCTCCACAACGCCTCTACAAAGCCGGGCTCCGCTTCGGTATCGTTATTGAGCAGTATCACATATTCACCGCGGGAAAGCTCGATCCCGTCATTGACCGTAGCACAAAAGCCACGGTTCTTATAGCATCTGGAATAACGGATCTGCGGCCAGGTATCCCCGGACGGATATTTCTTCTGCAGTGCAGTAACACTTCCATCGTTTGAGGCATCATCCACAATGATGATCTCAAATGCCCGGACCGTCTGCCGCATTAGCGAATCCACGCATTTTTCCAGATATGCCATTCCGTTATAATTCGGGATAACGACGCTTACTTTAATATTCATTCAATTTCTCTCCTCAACGCCCGTTCACTCTCTCTTAGCTATGAATAACACCTCATCCGCCCTTCGGGCACCTTCCCCTCAAGGGGAAGGCAAGGTTCAGAGCGTCTTCTCCATCTGCGGATCATATAAGATCCCGATCCCCTGCTCCCGTAGTTTTGCGCAGAACCGCAGGCTCTTACTCTTCGCCTGCTCTGCATCGATCTCTTTTTCCAAAGGCCATTTCAACCCCGTTGTCTTTTCAAACAGCGGGATCAGATCTTCCCGGATACGCATATTCCGAAGATCGATCGCCTCCGCACTCTGCTGCAGGGCCGCAATGTGCACGGTCCCCGAAAAGCCCTTCGGCAGTTCTTTAAATACCACTTCTCCGTCCGCCTTCATCAGCCCGCTGACCACTTCATCATGTCGATAGATCGGCCCGCCTACAGCCCCCAGATCCGGACGTACTGAAAAAATATCCTCCGGATAGTCCGCCCGGTAAAACCCGAGATGCTTCATATGATTCACGATAGCATCGATACCTTCCGCCCTGAGCGCCTCCTGCGATGCCCGAAGGCCTGCTTCATAGGCATATTGCTTTGCTGTGGTATCCCCTGCGGTCGATGCCGGATGTGTACGCCAGTGATATACGATCTGCGGCACATGGCGGATATACTTCATCCATGATTTTTCGCTGTAGTGTTCCCGGCACCAATGCGCGCAACGAAGGATCAGGTCATAGTCCTGCGCCCCGTCAAATTCCGCACGCAGTTTCAGTTCTTTTAATACATCCGCACGGAACGCCGAGAAATGACAGATGTAATTGTTTGTATATAGCAGCTCCGGATCAAAATCCCGTTTCCGGTAGGGTTCAAAATAATGTTCCCGATAGCGGTCCATCTTGTCTTCGTCGGTATAGACCAGCACCGGCGCCCCCACGGATTCCGTAGCTTTGTCGATCTCTTCCCGGATCAGATACAGCGCATCCGCCGTGATCATATCGTCATGATCGAGCAGGGCGATATAGTCTCCGGTGGCTGCTTCGATGGCTGCATTGGTATTGCCGGAAATGCCGGCATTTTCCGCAAGCGGCAGATAGACGATACCGTCATACTGCTCCTGAAAACTGCGTACCACCGCCCTCACTTTGCCACTTTGCGACGCATCCGCGATCACAAGCTCATACTGCGGATAGGTCTGCTCCACCACGGAAAGGATCAGATCCTGCAGGAACACTTCCGGAGTCTCATAGGCCGGTACCACGACGGAGATCTTTAAGGACTTTGCATATTTCTTCCCCCGCTGCTTCTCCAGGTCCTCTTCCATAGGCGGCACGAACTCGTACTTGTTGTGCCGTTTTTCCCACATCCGTTCCAGCACGGCATAGTATGTATCCTTCAGGCCGTTCTTCTTATAATAATTTATGGTTCTTTTGATATTACCAAACATATCAGATGAATGATTTCACTGCTTCCGTCAGTGCATCCAGTTTCTGCTGCGCATCCAGCAGATCCGTCCCTTTGATCCCCATGTAGAACTTGATCTTCGGTTCGGTACCGGAAGGTCTTGCACAACACCAGCTGTCATTCTCCAGGTCAAAGTACAGCACATTGGAAACCGGCAGATCCGTCTTGCCTTCTTCTCCGGTCTCGATGTTTAATGTGCGCTGCATCTTGTAATCCCGGAACTCCTTCACCTTCAGATCCCCAAATGCCTTGGGCGGATCGTTACGCAATTTCTCCATCATCTGCGCGATCTCTTCCAGACCTTCCTTGCCCTTCTTGGTGATCGCATACTGGGTCTCTTTGTAGTAGCCGTACTTATCGTACATCTCCATCATCATATCCCACAGAGTGATGCCAATCTTCTTGCAGTAAGCTGCCACTTCTGCAAGGCACATTACTGCAACTACCGCATCCTTATCCCTGGAATGGGTGCCGGCCAGGCAACCATAGGATTCCTCCAGACCGAAGACATAGTTGTGAGCGCCGGTCTGCTCAAAGATGTGGATCTGCTCACCGATGTATTTAAAGCCGGTCAGGGTATCGATCTCCTCTACGCCATATGCCTTCGTTACGGCATGCGCCATATTGGTGGTCACGATGGTCGTTACCAGCGCCGGGTTCTTCGGCATCGTTCCGTTTGCCAGACGCTCTCTTAAGATATATTCCGCGATCAGCATACCGGACATATTACCGGTGAACGGTACATATTCGCCGCTTCTGGTATCCAGTGCATAGATGCCCAGACGGTCGGCATCCGGATCGGTAGCCATCACGATATCGGCGCCTTTCTCTTTCGCCAGTTTCAGTGCCAGGGTAAATGCCTTGGGATCCTCCGGGTTCGGATATTCCAGTGTGGTAAAGTCCGGATCCGGCAGTTCCTGTTCCGGCACCACATAGACATGCTGGAAGCCCAGCTCTTTTAAGATGCGGCGTACCGGCACATTACCGGTTCCATGGAAGGGCGAGTATACGATCTTGATGTCTTCCGCCACCGCCTTAATGATCTCCGGATGGATGATCTGCTTCTTCAGCTCTGCCATATAAGCATCATCGATCTCTGCTCCGATCACATTATACAGGCCCTTTGCCTGCGCATCCGCCTTATCCATGGTCTTGACGCTGCGGATGTCTTCGATCGCGTTTACTTCTCCGATGATATTTTTATCGTGCGGCGGTGTGATCTGTGCGCCGTCCTCCCAGTATACCTTGTAGCCGTTGTACTCGGGCGGGTTGTGGGATGCCGTGATCACGATGCCGGCCTTGCAGCCCAGCTTGCGCAGTGCAAAGGACAGCTCCGGTGTCGGACGCAGTGCGTCAAACACGTAGGTCTTGATGCCGTTTGCCGCCAGGCACAGTGCCGCCTCATCCGCAAATTCCGGGCTCATGCGTCTGGAATCGTAAGCGATGGCCACGCCCTGCTGCGCCCCGTCTGCTTTCAGCACATAGTTTGCCAGTCCCTGGGATGCCTTGCGCACCGTGTAGATATTCATTCGGTTTGTGCCCGCGCCGATCACGCCGCGCAGACCACCCGTGCCAAACTCCAGATTCTTATAAAAGCGGTCCTCCACTTCCTTCTCGTTGTTGCGGATCGCCAGCAGTTCCTCTTTCGTCTTCTGATCAAAGTAATCATCGTTCAGCCAGAATTCAAATGTTTCGCGATAGTTCATGTTTTTATCTCCTTTATTTTTTATTTGTCTTCCGCTATTTTCAGCGAATAATCGCTCCGATCGAGCGAAAAATTTACATTGTAATACGGATCGCCCTTCTTAAGCACATCCTTCCATTTACTGCGGAAATGCTCGCATTCCTTATTATAGCGTTCCGCTCCGGGCCCCTGCAAGTCCGTACCACGGGAAGCCGACTCATAATGATAGAGTTCGCAGAAGGGTGTCCAAATGTTTAAATATCCCTTCTCGCGCAGCTTCAGGCAAAAGTCCACATCGTTTAATGCCACGCGGAAATCTTCGTCCAGGCCGCCCACTTCGAAGTAGCGTTCCTTCTTTACCATCAGGCATGCGCCGGTCACGGCCGATACATTCTGCGTATAGCACAGGCGCCCCATGTAGCCCAGGTTCTCGTAGTTGACACGGTAGTGGGAATGGCCAGCAGTGCGATGTGCGCCCAGCCCAAGTACGATACCGGCATGCTGGATCGTCTTGTCGGGGTAATAGAGTTTGGATCCTACCGCGCCCACATCGTCACGCTCCGCATACATCAGCATCTCTTCCAGCCAGTTGAGCGTGATCACTTCGGTATCGTTATTGAGAAGCAGCAGATAGTCGCCCGCCGCTTCCTTTGCACCCATATTGTTGACCGACGAATAATTGAACTCACCCTTGTACTCGATCACGCGGATCTTCGGGTGGCTCCTCAGTTCTTCATAATATGCAAAGGTCTGCGGTTCCTTACTGTTGTTCTCCAGTACCAGGATCTCGTAATCCGAATAGGTCGTCTTTTCCAGGATGGAGTCGATGCAACGCTTCAGCACATCCTTCTGGTCCTTGTTCGGGATCAGGATGGACACCTTGGCCCGTGCCAGCAGCGGATAATGAATGCGGAAGATCGTCTCGAACGCCCTGGTGGATTCGATTGAAAAATGCTCATACCCTGCCGTGCGCAGCGCATCCGCCACCGCGCCTTTGGCCGCATCGATGGCGTAGGACTTGGCCGTGATGTCCGCCGCCACGCTGCCCTTATGGGAGCGCCAGTAATACAGGAGTTTCGGTACATGCGCCACGTGCTGCGCCTTTGCCGTCAGCCGCAGGATCATATCGTGGTCCTGGCTGCCGTCAAACTGCGTACGGAACAGTTCCATCCCTTCCAGCAGGCTCTTTTTGAAAGCGCTGAAATGGCAGATGTAATTATTCGCCCGCAGATTATCCGGCGCATAGTCCGGCTTGAAATGCAGCGTGATCATATTGTCCACGCTGTTGCCGTGGAAGGTACACTCATCACAATAGATGTAATCCGCGCCCTCATTGCAGATCACTTTCATATACTCGTACAATGCCGCCGGATGCAGGATATCGTCGTGGTCAAAGAGTGCGATATAATCTCCGGTCGCCAGTTTCAGACACTCGTTGGTATTCTTGGAGATACCGCCGTTCTCTGCCAGTTTGTGGTATTTGATGCGGCTGTCTTTTTCCGCATACTCCTTGCAGATCCGCCCGACAAAGTCATGCTCCGCATCCGAGCCGTCGGCCAGACACAGTTCCCACTTTTCATAGGTCTGCGCCTGCACGGAGCCGATCATATCCCGCAGGAAATTCTCCGGTGTATTATACAGCGGCACCAGGATGGAGAAGGTGTGCTCCTCCGGGAACTTTTCTTCCCGCTGGCGCTTCGCCTCTTCCGCATTCGGAAAGCTGGCCGTGCCATGCTGTGCTCTTGCCTTGATCTCGATGCTCTTAGACTTCATCTTACGGGCAATACCGCGCGGCCCGCCCAGATTGTGCAGCCGGTTCTTCTGCCGGATGGCCCAGTGCATGGTCACACGCAGCGGTTTGGACATACGCCAGGGCAGGCTCGTCTTGATCTTTTGGATCTGCCGCTCCTTCTCGTCCGCCAACGCCTGTGCCTCCGACAAACGCGTTGAGAGCAGCATATTCTGATACTGCTCTTCCTCATAAGCTTTCTTATAGTCTTCTAAAGTTTCTAACTGTTTTTCTTCTGACATGATCTTCTCTTTTCCACCCACACTACCGGGAAAACCTTATATCCGTTCATCCTACCGTCTCTCTTTTTAACCGAATCTCTTCCTTCTTCAGTTCCACGACGGCTCCGCTATCCATCACAAACGCCCTGCCGCCTGCCTTCGGAACAAACGACAGTAATACTCTGTACTCCCCGTCGGCTAAACTGTATCCCGGGACGCGTGCGACAAAACCGGCCAGTTCCCAAGTTTCCTGCTCTGCAAGGATCTCTTTGGTATCCGTGCGGTGCTTGTCAAATACGCTGATCCGGTAGCCGCTGCCGTCTTCCCGTACGAGCAGCAGGGAGCGCGCATACAGACAGGCCGTCTTTCGGGCCGGCGCTGCCCATCCCTCGATCTGGTACTCAACTGAACGGATGACTCGTCCCGTCACCCCCGCGGTAAAGCGCACTCTTCTGCGCACATCATCGATATGCTGCAGGATCTGCAGATCGACGCCCAGTTTGCGCCACACATACCCCTGCAGTCCCATCGAATACTCTGCTGCCGTAACCGGCGTGATCTCCGAGCGCACTTCCGCCTTTTCATACGGATAGGCATAGCCCAGATGATAATCCACATCCAGCCGCTCCTGCACTAAATGCGGGCTGTAGAAGGGATCCCTGCCATACAGTGCCGGATGTTTACGGTACAGTTTCTCCAGTTCCGCTTCCCGGCGCCGGCGTTTTTCCGGGCTCTCATCGCTGCCCCGGCTGGCCGACTCATGGTGGATCAGTACGGCATCTGCCCGCACCACATTATACCACCCTTTTTCGTATAAGGAAAAGCAAAAGTCCATATCATTATAGGCAACCGCCAGATTCTCGTCAAATCCGCCAGCGCCGTCAAATTTTTCCCGTCTCACCATCAGGCACGCCGCCGTTACCGCAAGGGTATTGTAGGTAGCCCGGTTCCGGAAATGATAAATGTTGCCTTTATCTTCCATCCCGCCCATTTTGTGAACCGGACCAAGGGCAATATTCGTGATCCCGCAGTGCTGGATCCGGCAGTTCTTCGGAGGCATTCTTTTATTCTCCCCCTCCTGCCATGGATACCACAGTTTTGCCCCCACTGCACCGACATGCGAAAGGAGCGCCTGTCCGGCCATCTTTTTCATCCAAGGGGATTTCTGCCCAAACACTTCGATATCATCATTTAAGAAAAGCAAAAGCTCTCCCGAGGCTGCCGCCGCTCCGCGGTTACACATCCTCGAAAAATTAAAGTCCTCTTTCTCATAGAGATATTGAAAACCATAACGGTCACGCAATTTCTCAATCTCTGCGCGGTTCGCATCGCTGCTGCCGTTGTCCACCACGATGATCTCAAAGTCCGGATAATCCGTATTCTCCCGCAATCCTTTCAGACATTGTTCCAACAGCTTCGGCTGGTCCTTGGAGGGGATGATCACGGATACCTTTGCCGGTCGTCCGTTCCCTGCCCCCGGGCCTTGTTCTTCCTTTATTTCAATCGGATAACTCGGATTTTCGTAACTGTTTGTCCTCCAGACTTTTTGATACACATCTTCCTTACCCAGCGGATCATCACAGCGGTTATGGAACAACACCTGTGGAAGATGCAGTGGCCTCCCCGCGGATACACGGATCGCAAACTCTGTGGGATCGCACTTGACCGGATCCCATTGTTCATCCCGGACCATCTTTCGGATGCAGGTGGCACGGTAGGCCACGATATGCCCAAAGTACTTAAACGACCGGAAGGTATCCGGCGACCAGTCCGGCTTAAACCAGGGATGGCTGCGTTTGCCTTCTGCATCGATCACATCCTCGTCTGCATAGATCACATCGACTTCCGGATGCTCCCGAAAGGCAGAACGAATCACATCAAAAGCACGCGGATCCAGACCTGGCTCGAATTCCACCACCAGCGCATAATCTTTGCCCTTCAGGATCCGATCCACCGCAGCCGCTGTCTCCCCGGGCTCCTGTTCCAACCGGGAATCTGCATTGATCCCGAAAGGCCGCTTCCGCATCTCGTCTTCTGCATGCCCTTCCAGCAACCCGCGAAAATAATACTGCGTCAGCACAAGGAAGTCATCCGGCGTCTCCCCGCGGAATTGTGTCACAGAACCGTCCCCCGGCTCATTGTCTGCAATCCACTGTTCGTAGGGATGGGTCTGTCGGTACAGCTCCGCTTCATATTCGGTTTTGGCCTGTGTTTTCCAATCTGCCGCCATGTCAGAACATCTCCCCAAGTCCAGTTTTGTTGTAAATACGCATTCTAAACCGAACTTTTTTGATATTTTCGTATAAATAGTCCGGTTTGGACTACTTATTCATTCCATTTACCCGCAGATCTTTGCTACCACTTCGTTGATTACTTTGCCGTCTGCCTTGCCCTTAAACTCCGGCATCACGGCTTTCATGATCTGGCCTTTATTCTTCGTTGCGATCACATCTGCAAACTTCTCCAGCAGGATCTTTTCCACTTCGTCCGCACTCATCAGCTTCGGCGCGTACTCCGCGATCACATCATAACGGAACTGATACTCTGCCTTCAGCTCTTTCCTCTCATCCGGGCAGGAATCGATCTGCTCTTTTACGGATTTCAGCTCCTTTAAGATCACGCGGTCCACGAGGTCTTCCCCGATATCATCACGATGCCCTTCGTCGATCGCCACCTTTTTCACTGCCTGGATCACGGAGGAAATGGCATCCTTCCGCTCCTTCTCATGTGCCTTCATAGCCGCGATCATATCCTTCTGTAACTGTTCCATCTGCATAGCTTCGTTCCTCCTGTTATCTTTTACTGTTTTTTAATTCTTTTACTGTCGTTTACTGTTTTTCACATCAGAAAAGTATATCATAAATCGCTCCCTCTGGCAAAAGCCAATATGCCGGCAACCACATCGGATAAAACCTATAAAGTAAAAAAATCTCCCAACCGTTTGACACAGTTGAGAGTCTTTATTTCATTCATTGCTCTTTTCTGCTTTCATTCGTTTCTTGGTAGCATACATAAGCTCGTCAGCGCGTTTGACGACGGCATCGATCTGATCCTCCGCTCCTTCATAAACCGCCATGCCATACGCGATCGAAACTTTTTCTTCCGGTCTGAGATCGGCCTGTTTTATTTTGTCCATCTCCTGAACAAAAACATCTAACAACTGTTCGCGTTGTTCATAAGGACGCCCTTCGAGAACGACGACAAATTCATCCCCTCCGATGCGATAAACAGGGCTGTTTTTATAGGCCGTACAGATCAGGTGGCAGGAATTTTTCAGATATTCATCCCCCATATAATGGCCCAGCTCATCATTGATCCGCTTAAGATTATTGACATCAAACAGAACAATCCCAAATTCCGAGATCTTTGTTTTCGAAATGCGCTCCTGAATGTCCGCCAGCCGTGCTTCATAGGCACTGCGGTTCTTGACGCTGGTCATCGGATCGATATTGGACATTTCCTTCACGTATTCATTGACCGCCTTTAAATAAATACTCCGCTTGGAATTGACCATCGAAGAGTTGATCGTTTCAATAAACCGCATTACTTCTTTGTTTTCAATATCTTCATAGCAGTCCGCAAAAACGATAAAACCGATCTTGTGCGGGCCATCGTGCATCGGAACAATCACATACATATGGCAGGGATCATCTTCGCAGATCCCCGGTATGATCTGTGTGGCTTTGATGTTGCGAATGTCTTGTATAGCGCCGTTTCGAACGGAAAAGATGACATCCTGGCGATCGCTGTAATTGCTGTCTTCCTCATACGATTGGTCGTAAGAGGTAAGGGTTTTATTGGCGCACGCATCAAAGAGAATATGAAAATTATCTCCTTCCAGAAAACGCTCATGACCTAATGCTTCCGAAAACGTTGTACGGAGTTCCTCCACGGATTCGCACTTCATGATAAGGCGCTCCAGATAGGAAATATGCCAGCTGTCCCGGTCTCTTTTGCGTTGCGACTTGAATTCGTCTGTGGCAACCCGCAGTCTCTGACGGGCGGATCCCAAAGCAAGTGTACATCCGCAGCTTTCTCTGGAAATAAAACGGCTTGAGAGTTTAATGGGATTTTCCGTTGGTCTGCCATCCAGCAGATCCAGTATTGTGCGCGCACAGACCTTCCCATGCAGGCGATTGTCCGGATCTATCGAAGTGATGGACGGATAGAACAGGGAAGAATCCGGCAGATTGTCAAATCCTGTGATCAGGATATCTTCCGGAGAGCGTATCCCGTAATCCTCCAGTGTGGTGATCAGGACCATTGCAAGTTCATCGTTGGCGCAGATAAAAGCATCCGGAAGCTCTCCGCTTTTGGCAAAATCCTGCGCGATCTTTCCGGCTTTGGCAAATTCCCAGTCAGAATATACCACATTTTCATCCGTAAAGGTCAGTCCGTGTTTTAATGCTGCCCGCCGTACAGCTTCCAGACGTTCATTGGAATCGCTATTATCGGCGGTGCCTGCAATGAAGACAATCTTTTGTATTCCGTGTTTCGTGATCAGATGTTCCGTCAGATCATCCATTCCGGAAACGTTGTCCATGATGACATTGACCGCATTATCGTGGGGAATGCCATGGCTGATCACGGGAATACCTGCGGCATTGCAACGGGTGACCAGATCATCCACAATCCCCGGAAAATCGCAAAGATTGGAGATAATGATGGCCCCGTCAAAATCGTTCATGTCCGGCAAACGAAAAACCTGAAATTCTCCGGCCCGTTCTCCTTCCGATTGACTGTAGTTGGCATAACTAAGGAATAAATAGATATCCAGATCCAGAGATGCAAATTCATCCTGAATACCGCGTAAAAACTGTGCAAGGATATTGGAAGCCCAACCTGTGGAAAACAGAGCAATTTTCTTTCGTGCCATACGGATACCTCATAAAAAATGACGGTCAATCTATATTACATGACCAAAAATCCTTTTATATTTTATCATGAAACATCAGAATAGTAAATCGCCGAGTCAGAGTTAAGACAGCAGAAAACAGTTGACAAATGCCTGAAAACTATATATAACTATTACTCGTAAATAACCAGCTAGGGGAGCACATCGCTGAGACTGAAAGGGGCTCATTTCGAAAACCTTTCCGGACCCTTATCACTTGAACCGGATAATACCGGCGTAAGGAAGCGCTTAGAAACCGCCAGCAC
>JAFXQR010000015.1 GCA_017526985.1 Lachnospiraceae bacterium | reverse complement strand
TCTATATTTGAAACTGCCTAATTGTGATATAATACTTCATGTTATTTTATCACTATTCAGGAAACTAGCCGGGATAGCGAGTGAATATGAAGCAGGCAAACTGAAACGGCAGGCGGAGGTGCAGGGGTATGATCTGGTTCATAAGCGATACACATTTTAATCATGACAAAAAGTTTATATACGGTCCGCGGGGCTTTCATTCTGTGCAGGAGGCAGACAGCGCGATCATAAAGAACTGGAATGATTCGATTGGCAAGGATGATGAAGTATATATGCTGGGGGATTTCTTCCTTGGGACGGATTATGACTTTATTACCAATACGATCAATTCTCTGAATGGAAGGATACATCTTGTGATCGGAAATCACGATACTCCGGCCAAGATAGAGTTTTACAAGAAGTTTGATAATATCGTTGAGATCTCTTGGGCAACGCAGATCGAATACAACAAGAGGCAGTTTTATCTGAGCCATTATCCGACGCAGACTGCAGATCTGAACAGTGATCCGAAGACCTGTGTATTCAACATTTATGGACATGTGCACAGCAAGGAGAAGTTCTACGAAGACCGGCCGTATATGTATTGTGTAGCACTGGATGCCCAGGATAATAAGCCGGTATCGATAGAGCAGGTCTATAAAGAAATCCAGGACGAGATTAAGGATTGTATACGGTTTTTGGTTTGATATGAAAGATTAAAGCTTGGCGAATCCGGAATGAATATCGGAGCGCTGGCGAAGGATGCCCATGTGATTGAGGGAAAGCGCTTTGCAGCAAACGTTTCGGAAGATGAGCTGAAAGGATGGGCGGAAGCGTTTCTGAATGACTAAGATACGCTGTGTAGTGGAAAGGATCACATACCAGAACCCGGAGAACGGGTACTCTGTCCTGAAATGCCGGGTGAAGGATTACAGTGATCTGGAGGAATATATTAAAGAATCAGAACAAAGAAGATTAAGTATGATGATCAAAAAATATGTATTCGGAAATCCATATGAAACCGGAGCAACCGTGCTTCCGGTCGAGCCGGCCGGCGGCATTCCTGAGCGATTCCGTTTTGCGGCGGAAACGGGCACTTTTTCCTATACCATGAAGGAAAAGGATTTGGTCTTCGGGCTGGGGGAAACGGTGCGCGGCATCAATAAACGCGGCTGGATCTATGTGAGTAACAATGCCGACGATCCGGAGCATAATGAAAACAGGATCTCTTTGTACGCGTCACAGAATTTTCTCCTGGTAGATGACGGTACGGAGTGTTTCGGTGTTTTTGTGGATAATCCGGGGAGTGTTACCTTTGATATCGGCTATGCGGATCCGGATGTGTTAAGCATTCATCCCGAGTATAATGACACGTCATTCTACGTGATCGAGGGAGAGACGCCCGCCGGGATCGTGGGGACTTTCCGGGAACTCATCGGGAAGAGTTATGTGCCGCCTGTGTGGGCCTTTGGCTATGGCCAGAGCAGATGGGGGTACAAAACGGCAGAGGATATTCGGGAAGTCGCTGCCGGATATAAAGCGCTGGGCATCCCGCTGGATATGATCTATATGGATATCGATTATATGCAGGACTTTAAGGACTTTACCGTGAACCCGGAGCGCTTCCCGGAGTTTGCAGACTTTGTCCGGGAGATGAAAGCGGAAGGCATCCGCCTGATCCCCATCATCGATGCCGGCGTCAAGATGGAAACGGGCTACGACATATATGAAGAAGGAAAGGCAAAGGGGTATTTCTGCAAAAAGGAGAACGGGGAAGATCTGGTGGCTGCGGTCTGGCCGGGAAAGGTGCATTTTCCGGACTTCCTGAACCGGGAGGCAAGCGACTGGTTCGGAGACAAGTATCAGGTCCTTACAGATGCAGGGATCGAAGGCTTTTGGAATGATATGAATGAGCCGGCGATCTTTTATACCGAAGACCATCTGAAAGAAGTATTTGCGCAGATCAAAGAGTTTGAACAGAAGGAACTCGATATCTGGGGCTTTTTCGAATTTAAAGATGTGGTAGGTTCCATCGCAAACCATCCGGATGATTACCGCAGATTTTATCACGAGTTTCACGGACAGAAGGTACGGCATGACAAAGTGCACAACCTGTATGGCTTCTATATGACGAAATCTGCCGCTGAGAGCTTTGCAAGAAACTGTCCGGAGAAGAAGATCCTGTTGTTTTCCAGAGCATCCTATACAGGGATGCACCGCTACGGCGGCGTCTGGACGGGAGATAACTGCTCCAGATGGAGCCATCTGCTGATGAACATTCAGATGATGCCCGGACTGAATATGAACGGCTTTTTGTATTCAGGTGCGGACATCGGAGGGTTTGGCGGAAATACGACCGAAGATCTGATGCTGCGATGGGTGGCGTTTGGGATCTTTACACCGCTGTTTCGAAACCATTCCGCACTGGGCACCAGGGAGCAGGAACTGTACCGCTTTGAGCGCAAAGAGGACTTTAAGCATCTGATCGAGCTGCGATACGCGCTGATCCCTTATATCTACCGGGAGTTTCTGAAGGCAGCGGAAACCAACGGCATGTATATGATGCCGCTCTGGTTTGCGTATCGGGAGGATGAACGATGCCGCGAGGTCGAAGACCAGCTGCTGGTGGGAGACGCCCTGATGATCGCGCCTGTCTATGAACAGAACAAAACCGGAAGATATGTATATCTACCCGATAGCATGCGGATGCTGCGCTTCCGTGCCTATAACGACTACGATTCGGAAGTGTTGCCTGCGGGAGACCACTATGTCAAAGCGGCGCTGAACGAAGTGCTTGTCTTCCTCCGGCCGGGGTGCGAGCTGCCGCTGGCCACACCGGCAAGGCACGTGGAGCAGATCGATGAGAAGCAGCTTACGCGGATCATTTTCGCGAAACCGTAAAGTACCACATGCTCAATAGTGAGAACGGATAGATAGAGAGGTGTACAGAGGATGAAGACGATTTTGATTATCGTTGCTGTGTACTTATTGATCGGGCTGCTGTTCGGAATATTTGCAACCGACAGGAAACTGTCCCACGTGCTGCAGACAGTGCCAATCTGGCCACTGATGATTATTGTTCCTATTGTAATCATTGTTTTTGTAATCAGATGGCGCAAGGAACTGGATAAGCAAGGGGTGAACCCGTGAAAGCGGTGCGAGCGAATATTTGAAGAAAAGGTATAAATCATGGTAACCCTTCTTTTGATTGTCATTTACATTGCTTTTATCGGTCTTGGGATTCCGGATTCTCTGTTCGGAACCGCCTGGCCTGCTATTTATACGGAATATGGTCTTCCGATTTCTCTCGGCGGAGTTATAACGACGGTTACTTTTATCGGAACGACAATATCAAGCCTTCTTAGCGCGCGGTTTATCAGAAAGTTCGGAACAGCCCATCTGACAGCCGGATGTACTCTCCTTACAGCGCTGGCTTTGCTTGGTTTTTCACTCTCGCATAGTTTTGCAATCTTGATTATCTTGGCGATCCCTTTGGGGCTTGGTGCCGGTTCTATAGATACCGCGCTCAACAATTATGTGGCCTCTCACTACAATGCCTCTATGATGAGCTTTCTGCATTGTTTTTATGGAATTGGTGTAACAGTAAGTCCTTTTATACTTGCTCTTGTATTCAGAAACGGTATCAATTGGAGAAGAGGTTACGGCATTGCTACGATAATTCAGTTTGCAATTGCAGCGATAGTTATCTTTTCGCTTCCGCTTTGGAATAAAGTCAGAGAGAAAGATGAGACTTCGGAAAGTGATATTAAGAGTTTGTCAATAATTGAAGCGTCAAAGATCCGTGGTGTAAAAGTGATGTGGCTTTTATTTTTCTGTACCTGCTCAATAGAACTTACCGTTGGGGCCTGGAGCAGTACATTTCTGGTGGAGAGCAGAGGTGCGACAGAAGAACTTGCTGCCAGAACGATAACATTTTATTATCTCGGAATGACATTGGGAAGATTTCTGTCGGGTGTTCTGGCCTGCAAAATGCACAGCCGTACGATAATAACGATCGGTTCCGGCGTTTTGGGAATAGCTCTACTGACACTTATCATTACCGATAACAGTTTTATAACCATAGCGGCTCTGTTCCTTATCGGATTAGGCAACGGGCCGATGTTCCCGAATCTCAACTATCTTACTCCCGAGCAATTTGGCGAAGAAAGGTCAGCTGCTCTGATCGGTGCACAGATGGCAGTTGCCAACACGGCCATAGTAGTATCGCCGCTCTTTTTCGGATTTCTTGGTCAGGCACTGGGAATGGGA
>JAFXQR010000132.1 GCA_017526985.1 Lachnospiraceae bacterium | reverse complement strand
CAACTCCTGTGCAGTCTGCTGGGAGAGGCTTTTGTGGATATGCCGGATAAAGCGGTCAGCCTGATCATCGCGCTTTTGCTGCTGCGGCTGTCTGAGAGGGTAGGTAGTAAAAGGAAGAAAAAAGAGAAGGAGCGTGCGGGGGTGGCCGCAGGCATGATTCTGCTGCTTACGGTGACAAGTGCAGGCTGGCTTGCACATACCGTATCCTATGCGGCAGGGGATAAAAAAGATTATGTGGCAGATTATGAACCTACACAGTATGATACTGCAAACGGTTTGGCGGCGATGGAGATCAATGCCGTCGTACAGACCGAAGACGGTTATATCTGGGTGGGCACTTATTCGGGAATCTACCGTTATGACGGAGGCCGTTTTGAAGCAATGAACATTGACGAACGGATCCGCAATGTGATGGTCTTTTTTGTGGATCATTTGGGACGGCTGTGGATCGGAACAAATGACAGCGGTATTGCCTGCTATGATCTGTCGGATCAGAGTGTGATTTTTTATACCGTAGAAGAGGGGCTGGCAGCCAATGCGATCCGAGCTATATGCGAAGACGGAGACGGGAATATCTATGTGGGTACTGCTGCCGGGTTGAGTATCATCTATGCAGACGGGCGTGCGTTGTCCACCTCGACCGAGATCAATTACATCCGTACCCTGGTGAGCGCGGGAAAAAATAAAGTGGCGGGGATCACCAATAGCGGTAGTTTCTTTATTCTGGAAGACGGAAAGCAGATCTATTCGGAGTTTTATAAGGACGATCAGGGCATTTATTATACGGCACTGGCGTATGACGGCGAAGGGACATTCCTGGCCGGCACATCCACCAATAATGTGGTCTTTCTTTCCTATAATGGGGAAAAGATACAGCGTGGTGCGGATGTGTATACCGGTGGGTGTTCCTACTGCAATATGATCCGTTATGCAAAAGGGGAAGGCGGATTCTTTATCTGTGATGAAAAAGGGTTCGGCTTTGTCAGTGACTGCTGTGAATTTACGGATATGACACAGGAAGACTTTGCCAATTCCATATCGGATACGATCGTGGATTATCAGGGGAATCTCTGGTTTGTCTCCAACAAGCAGGGAGTGATGAAGTTTTCGCTCAATCCGTTTACGGATCTGTTCCGGAAAGCAGGTTTGCAGAGCAGTGTGGTGAATGCGGTGCTGGTAAGGGAAAACGAGATTCTTTTTGGGATGGATGACGGTATGAAAGCGGTGACACCGGATGGTTTTCAGCGGATCCACCGCCCGTATCTGGATCGATTCCGGGATGTGCGTATACGGAATATCATGGAGGATTCCGCGGGCAATCTCTGGATCAGTACTTATGGCCGGGACGGATTGGTGAGCATTAACCGCAGGGGAGATATGACTTGCTATAACGAAAGGGAACAGGGCACATTGGGCGGGCGTTTCCGTATGGCGATGGAACTGAGTGACAAGACTGTGCTGGCAGCCAGCAATGTTGGACTGAACTTTATCAAAGACGGACAGCTCATCGGAACACTCGGAGAAGAGGACGGACTGAAAACGCCGCAGATCCTGTGTATGGTGGAGACGGAGGATCATAAGCTGCTGGCCGGCTCGGACGGTGACGGGATATATATCATACAGGACCGGAAAGTAGTGGGGCACATCGGCGCGGAAGAGGGGCTGGAAACCCTGGTGGTCTTAAGGATCGTGCCATATCGTGGCGGTTTTTTCTATGTGACCAGTAACGCGATCTATTATGATGACGGCGGGGAAATCCGGCAGCTGGATCAATTCCCGTACAGTAACAACTATGATATCTATATCAATGATAACGATGAGGCCTGGGTGAGCTCCAGTGCCGGTATCTATGTGGTGGATGCGGAAAGTCTGGTAAAGAACGGCAGTTATTCCTATACGCTGCTGAATTACTCCAGAGGGTTTTCAACATCCCTGACGGCCAATGCCTGGAACGGCGTGCTGGGAGATGAACTGCTGCTTTGCTGCAACGACGGTGTGCGTAAAGTCTCGATGCAGGAATACAGCACGGATAAAGGCGATTACAATATTCGCATCAATTCCGTGCTCTGCGACAATGAAGTGATCGAGGCAGGAGAGCGTGGGTATGAGATCCCGCAGGGGACGAGTAAGATACAGATCACGGCAGCAGTCCTGAATTATACATTGTCCAATCCGCTGGTGCACATTTATATGGAGGGGATGGAGGATGCGGGTGTCACAGCACATCAGAACGATATGATCCCTGTGGTATATACCAATCTGCCTCACGGAGAATATTTGCTGCACATCCAGATCCTGGATGAAAACGATCATCATGTGCTGCGGGACAAGACTTTTCCCGTGTATAAGGATGCTCAGATCTTTGAAAAATCCTATTTCAAGATCTATCTGTTTGCGGTCTGCTTTATCTTTGTGGCATTTATGGCCTGGCTGGGATCGCGTATCTCCAGTTTGTCGCTGATCAACCGGCAATACGAAGAGATCCGGCGCGCCAAGGAAGATGCGGAACTGGCAAATCATGCCAAGAGTGAATTTTTGGCGAATATGTCACACGAGATCCGTACGCCCATCAATGCCGTGATCGGTATGGGAGAATTGATCCTGAAAGAAACGAAGGAAGATAAGACCAGGGAATACGCGGAACATATCGACAGAGCCAGCCATTCCCTGCTGTCGATCATCAATACGATCCTGGATTTTTCCAAGATCGAATCCGGACATTTGGAGATCACGGAGGATGCTTATTCTCTGGGGTACCTGCTCTGCGAAGTGGAAGGCGTGATCGGTGTGAATGCACAGAAGAAGGGACTGGACTTTATCATGCATGTGCAGGAGGATCTGCCGGATAATCTGTGGGGCTATGAGAGCGGCTGCAAACAGATCCTGGTGAACCTTCTGTCCAATGCGGTGAAGTATACCAGAGAAGGCAGTGTGGAGCTGAACATCGACCGTGAGGAACGCAACGGAGACATCGTAACCCTGCGGCTGCAAGTGAAGGATACCGGCATCGGGATCAAAAAAGAGGATATGTCCAGACTGTTTGAAGGATTTGAACGGCTGGATGTGCATAAGAACCGGAATATCCAGGGGACAGGTCTGGGGCTGGCTATCACCAAGCGTCTGGCGGAACAGATGGGCGGCAGCATCACGGTCAGCAGTGAGTACGGAAAAGGCAGCTGCTTTACGGTATATGTGTCGCAGCGCGTGCTTTCGGAAGAAGTGGTCGGAGACTATCGCACGCATGTCGGTGAGGAGAATTCGGGAGAAACGGAGACAGGGATCCTGGCGCCGGACTGCAAGGTGCTGGTGGTGGACGACACCGAAATGAACCTGATCGTCTTTGAAGAAAGGCTCAAAGATACACAAATGCAGATCACAAGAGCCGGAAGCGGGGAAGAATGCCTTGCGGATATTAAAAAGGAATGTTACGATATCATTTTCCTGGATCATTTTATGCCGCAGATGGATGGCATGGAAACGCTGGAGCGTATGCGGGAGATGGGCGAGGAAAACCTGTCGGCCGGTGCTCCCGTGATCGCGCTGACGGCCAATGCCATTTCGGGATCTCGGGAAATGTATCTGGAGCACGGCTTTACGGATTATCTGAGTAAGCCGGTGGATTATCGTGAACTGATGGCGCTCCTGAAAAAATATATTCGCTATACACCGGCAAACGCTAAGCCGAAGGATGCGGTACCGGAAGCGGAGAAAGAAGTACCCGCGGCGACAGGGGGACGGCTTGACAGAGCGGAAGGAATGAAATATGCTATGAAAGAAAGTTTTTACCTGGAACTTTTGAAAGCATACCTGACGCAGGCCGAAGACAAGAAAAAGAAACTGAACGAGACCCTTGCAGAACATAATCTGAAGGATTACACCGTGCATGTACATGCGCTGAAGAGCAACAGTCGTATGATCGGTGCCGGAGGACTGGGCGAGCAGGCACTGGCGTTGGAAATGGCCGGCAAGGAAGGTAACGAGGATTTTATCAGAGAGCATCATAATGCGTTACTCGAAGAATATGATCTGGTATTAAAGGAGATCGCAGAGATCCTGGACAATAAGGAGGAGAATTGATTCATGGGCGGTATATTTGCAACTGCACTGAAAGAGGACTGTGTATTTGATCTGTACTTTGGTACGGACTATCATTCCCACCTGGGCACACGGCGTGCCGGTATGGTGGTCTTCGGAAAGAATGGTTTTAACCGTGCGATCCACAATATTGAGAGCGCACCGTTCCGTACCAAATTTGACAAGGATACCCATGAGATGGAAGGTTATATGGGCATCGGCTGTATTTCGGATTATGAGCCGCAGCCGCTCATCGTGCGTTCCCATCACGGTACCTATGCGCTGACCACAGTGGGTAAGATCAACAACGCGGATGCACTGGCGGAAGAGATCATCAAGACCGGCAGCCACTTTATGGAACTGTCCGGCGGAACGATCAATGCGACCGAACTGGTGGCAGCCCTGATCAATCAGAAAGACAATATCATCGAAGGTATTCAATATGCGCAGGATAAGATCGAAGGATCCATGTCCCTGATGCTGCTGACTCCGACCGGTGTCTACTGTGCCCGTGACAAGCTGGGCAGAACCCCCATCGTGCTGGGGCAGAAAGCGGAGGGCTTCTGCGCTTCCTTTGAATCTTTTGCTTACCTGAATCTGGGCTATACCGATCTGCGGGAACTGGGACCGGGCGAGATCATCGTGATGACACCGGACGGTGTACAGACCCTGGCAAAGCCGGGCAGCAAGATGCGGATCTGTACTTTCCTGTGGGTATACTATGGTTATCCGTCATCGGCATACGAAGGCATTTCGGTAGAACAGATGCGTTATAACTGCGGTGCCAAGATGGCAGAGCGCGATAAGGGCACGAATATGGACGCCGATATTGTAGCGGGCGTGCCGGATTCCGGTACAGCACATGCAGTAGGCTATGCCAATGCATCGGGCATTCCGTTCTCCAGACCGTTCATTAAGTACACACCGACATGGCCGCGTTCCTTTATGCCGACCATTCAGACCAAGCGTAACCTGATCGCTAAGATGAAATTGCTGCCGGTACATGAACTGATCGACGGACACAGCATCCTGCTGATCGATGACTCCATCGTGCGTGGCACGCAGCTTCGCGAGACCACGGAGTTCTTATATAAGAGTGGTGCCAAGGCTGTGCATGTCAGACCGGCGTGCCCGCCTATTATGTTTGGCTGCAAGTATATCAACTTCTCCCGTTCTAATTCGGAGATGGAGCTGATCGCGCGCCGCGTGGTAAGCCAGGAGGAGGGCGGCGAAGTGGACCGTACGATCCTGGAGGACTATTGCAATCCGGACAGCGACCGTTATCACAAGATGCTGGATGAGATCCGCAAGCAGATGGGATTTACCTCTCTGGCATTCAACCGTTTGGACGATATGATGGCGGCAGTAGGCATCGACCGCGACAAGCTGTGTACCTATTGCTGGGACGGTAAGGAATAAGCCGTGGCACCTCGCTGGGAAACGATCAAAGCCGCATACGAGAGAAAGGCAAAGGCACTGCTGAAGGATGATGGTGCGCTGCGCAAGATGGTGCAGGGCGCGCGTGCCTGGCTGGAAAAGCAGAAAAAGATCCCGCTGATACAGGGAACCGTGGAAGAGATGATCGGGGTGATCGATCTGCTCACGGCTTATGCGGACGGGAAATACCGCCAGGTGCCCAAGCGGATGCTGGTGGCGATGGTCATCGGTATTCTGTATGTGGTGAGCCCGGTCAACCTGATCCCGGATTGGATCCCGGTGATCGGCTGGCTGGATGATATCGCGATCTTTGCGATCATCATGGATATGGGAGTATCCGCGGAGCTCAAAAAGTTCCGTGCCTGGGAGAAAACGCAGGAGGACAGTTGTTCATAAACTGTTAAAAAAGTTCCGGAAATGCAGCCTTGAAAAAAGATGCAAAATATGGTAATATACGACATATAAATAATAAACTTTGCTGATTTAATTGTGAAAAAATAACAGAAAATGCAAAGGGGCGGTTCCAAAATGGGTGGTACCGCGGATTATATGCTCAAAGATTCGTCCCGAAATACAGGAACAAGGGTGTATTTCGGGCTTTTTATATCCCGAATGTTTTTTGATATAAGGGAGAATGGTGATGATGCACATCATCCGTGACGAGACAATTGAATATATCGGCATCCTGTCAAAACTGAAGCTGGATGAGGGAGAGAAGGAGCAGGCGCGGAAAGATCTGGCGGTGATGCTGGACTACTTTGACCGGCTGGACGATGCGGATACGGACGATGTGGAGCCGATGACACATATCCACCAGGTGAGCAATTGCTTTCGGGAGGATGTGGTAACAAACAAAGACGGACAGAAACAGGTGCTGGCCAATGCACCGGAAGAGAGAAACGGGGCATTTGCAGTGCCCAGAACCTTCGGATGATTTGGGGATTACGAATTTAGGAACCGGAGTTGCAGGAGGAGGACATAGACAGATATCCTGTAGTGTGGAGGGTTCTTAAAAATATAAAAGAAAAGGGGTACGAAGGATGAAGTGGCTGAACAATGTAAGTGTAAGGGCGAAACTGTTGATCATCAGTGTTCCGTTGGCGGTAGCACTGTTCATTTCCATAGTCTTTATGGCATCGGAACTGAATTCGACAGTAACTCAGATGACAGGGGTTTACTACGATGTGCTGTATCAGGTAAACAGCAACCTGCTGAATGCGGACCGTGATTATTATCAGGCGATGCAGGCTGCAATGGAGTATTACGATTTTGCTAACGGATTTACCGAAGCGCCGCCGGAATTTGCAGCATCGCTGATGCCGGAGAACTGGGACGATTTTATAAACAACCAGCAGCAGGTATATGACCGTGTGCAGGCAGCAGAAGACATCGCCTGCCAGAATGTGGATCTTTACAACGAGACCAAGACTGAGAGCGGCATGTCCTATTATGATGTGATGGTACAGTGGCGCGGCCAGATGAATGACTGGGAAGCAGCATATGATCTGCAGGCCAATACCGGTGACTGGGAATTATATCACAATAATTTTCTGGCAGCCAGAGAAGGCCTGAATGATCTGCAGGAGATCACCGAGAAGTGGGCAGAGAATAAGAAAAACGCACTCAATCAGGCGCTGATGACAAAGGTGATAAGCCTGATCGTTGTATTTGGTATCCTGATCCTGGTACTGGGCGTGATCGTGATCATGGTGATCCGCGGTCTGCGCAAGGGTATCCAGAAGGTGACCAATGATCTGGATGAGCTGGCAAACGGCAACCTGACACTGGAGTATCCGGACGATCGTGATCTCGGACGGGATGAGATCGGAAGTATTACCAAGAGTGCAAAACGCCTGACTGCGAAGCTGAATGAAGTGCTGGGCAAGACCAGACAGATGAGCGATGAGCTGACCGGTGCAGGTACGGAGCTGGCAGGCAGTGCAAACCAGGCATCCCAGGCATCCGAGCAGGTAACGGATGCGGTGACGGAGATCTCCAAGGGTGCTGTGGCACAGGCAGAAAGCGTAGAAAATGCAGTGGGCAACACCGACGATATCGGCAGAAATATCGAGACCATTACGGAAGATGTCAAGGGTATGGATCGTTATGCGGCAGAGATGAAGGAAGCCTGCGACAAGGCAATGGATGCTTTGGACAAGCTGATCCGTCAGAGCCAGGAAGTAACCCGTTCCGTAAAGGATATCGGCGATACTATCAATTCCACCAACGAATCCGCAAAGACCATTTCCGAGTTTACACAGGCCATTACGGATATCGCAACACAGACAAACCTGCTGTCACTCAATGCTTCCATTGAGGCAGCGCGTGCCGGTGATGCAGGACGCGGATTTGCAGTCGTAGCAGATGAGATCCGTCAGCTGGCAGACCAGTCCAGCAACAGTGCGGACAAGATCAAAACGATCGTTGAAAAACTGCTGGAAGATTCCGCTTCTTCCGTGAGCGTGCTGGAGAAATTGAACGAGAGCTTCCGTACACAGGAACAGCAGCTGGATATGACCAAGGACAATATGGAGACCATGTCCGGTAATGTATCGAGCGTGAAGGATACTTCCAAGCATATCACGGATCGTATCTCCTCGCTGAACGATGCAAAGAACGGTTTGATGGAGATCATCTCCGACCTGTCGGCGATCTCGGAAGAGAATGCGGCATCTACCGAAGAGACCAATGCTTCTATGGAAGAGCTGAATGCAACCTTTACGATGATCACTGAGTCGGCAAACCGTCTGCAGGGACTGGCAGCAGATCTGGAAGATACCGTCAGCTACTTTAAGGTTGAGTAAGACGATGTAAGAAAAAGATTTAAAAAATGTATGACCGATACCGCTCCCGAATCGGGGGCGGTATTTTTGGGAGAATATAAGATCAAGAGAATAGCGGTAATGGAATTGTTGGGACTGACAGCGGTAGAACTGGGCAAAAAGATCGCTACGAAGGAAGTGCCGGTACGGGAAGCTCTGGATGCCGTGTATACGCGGATGGATGCGGTGGAGGAGAAGTATCACTGCTACATCACGCAGAACAGGGAAAAAGCATACGAAGAAGCGGTTCAGATCCAGGCACGGATCGATGCGGGAGAGCTGAGGGGACCTCTGGCAGGGGTGCCGGTAGCGATCAAGGATAATCTGTGCACGGAAGGTCTGATGACGACCTGTGCATCGAAAATTCTGTACAACTTTGTGCCGGCCTATACGGCGACGGCGGTAAAGAAACTGCAGGAAGCCGGGGCGGTGATCCCGGGTAAGACCAATATGGATGAATTTGCCATGGGGTCTACGACCGAGACATCTGCCTTTGGGGTGACGAAGAATCCGTGGGATGCAAGCCGTGTGCCGGGAGGATCATCCGGTGGGTCGGCGGCAGCGGTAGCAGCAGGAGAATGCTGGTATGCGCTGGGCTCTGATACCGGGGGCTCCATCCGGCAGCCGGCAGCCCATTGCGGTGTGGTAGGGATCAAACCGACTTACGGTACGGTATCCCGCTACGGTCTGGTGGCATATGCATCTTCCATGGACCAGATCGGACCGCTGGCAAAGGATGTGACCGATGCGGCAACGGTCCTGGAGATCATCAGCGGTTGCGATGCGAAAGATTCTACCTCGATACAGCGAAAAAATACGCAGTTTACTAAAGCACTGGTGGAGGATGTGCGCGGCTTAAAGATCGGGATCCCCCGGGAGTATTTTGGAGATGGACTGGATCCGGAGGTGGCAGCAGCCGTAAAGAAAGCAGCAGAAGAACTGAAGGCGGCGGGAGCAGTGGTCGAAGAATTTGACATACCTCTTGTGGAATATGCCATTCCGGCGTATTATACGATTGCGGATGCGGAAGCGTCTTCTAATCTGGAGCGTTTTGACGGGATCAAATACGGCTATCGTGCCGGGGACTACAAGGATCTGCATGACATGTACAAAAAGACGCGTTCGGAAGGTTTTGGCCCGGAAGTGAAGCGGCGGATCATGTTGGGAGTGTTCGTATTGTCTTCCGGCTATTATGATGCGTATTATCTGAAAGCGCTGAAAGTGAGAACCTTGATCAAAAAGGCTTTTGATGATGCTTTTGCGAAATATGATGTGATCCTGGGACCGGTGGCACCCACAACGGCACCGAAACTGGGAGAGAGCCTTTCGGATCCGCTGAAGATGTATTTAAGCGATGTCTATACGGTTTCAGCAAATCTGGCGGGGCTGCCGGCCATCAGCCTGCCCTGCGGGAGAGATCATAACGGACTGCCCATCGGCTTGCAGCTTATCGCCGACTGCTTCCGGGAAGATGTGTTGATCCGGACGGCATATACCTATGAGAAGATCCGGGGAAAACAATAATATATATATCAGGAGGAAAACAAAATGGAAAAGATCAAAAACGCAGTAAGCAGTTATTTCAAGGGGATGGATGACGCGGTGATCACCACCCGCAGAGAGGTATTTCTGCAGATCGTGATCGGCGTGCTGGCAGGGATCATCCTTGGCATCCTGATCGCGCCGCCCAGAAAGGTGAAGATCGGCTGCGATAACGGCACGAACATTGATGGTGGATGTGACGGCGGTTGTGGTTGCGGCTGCGGCAAAGAGCAGAATGAGGACGAAGACTGATCCCCTTCGGGATAGTATCGGATAAGGGGAAGGTTTATGCCCGGAGAGTACGAAACCGTCATCGGTCTGGAAGTGCATGTGGAACTGGCCACAAAGACCAAGATCTTCTGCGGATGTTCGACCAAATTTGGCGGAGTGGTCAATGCGCATACCTGCCCGGTATGCACCGGTATGCCGGGGGCGCTGCCGGTATTGAACAGGCAGGTGGTGGAATATGCCATTGCCGTAGGTCTGGCGACGAACTGCGAGATCACACGCTACGGCCGATTTGACCGGAAGAATTATTTTTATCCGGACAATCCGCAAAACTATCAGATCTCACAGTTGTATCTGCCGATCTGCCGCAACGGTTTTGTCGAGATCGACACAGAGAGCGGGGGCCAAAAGAGGATCGGTATCCATGAAATCCATATGGAAGAGGATGCGGGGAAGCTGATCCATGATGAGCAGAGCGGGGTGTCCCTGGTGGATTACAACCGTTCCGGCGTGCCGTTGATCGAGATCGTATCGGAGCCGGATATGGGCAGTGCCGAAGAAGTGATCGCCTATCTGGAAAAGCTGCGGATGTTCATCCGGTATCTGGGGGCTTCAGACTGCAAGCTGCAGGAAGGTTCTATGCGTGCGGATGTGAATCTGTCCGTCCGTCCGGTGGGCAGCAGGGAATTGGGCATGCGCACCGAGATGAAAAATCTGAACTCCTATACATCGATCACACAGGCAATCGTGCTGGAAAGAGAGAGGCAGATCTCTGTGATCGAGAGTGGTGGCTGTGTAGTGATGGAAACCCGCCGATTTGATGAGAATCGGGGCGAGTCTTTTGCGATGCGCAGCAAGGAAGATGCACAAGACTACCGCTATTTTCCGGAGCCGGATCTGCTCCCGCTGGAAATATCGCAGGAATGGATCGAGCAGGTTCGTGCGAAGCAGCCGGAATTTCGGCCGGAAAAGATGGCACGGTACAAAGAAGAATACGACATTCCGGAGTATGACATCGGCATCCTCACCGAAAGCAGGCACATGGCAGATCTGTTTGAGGAGGCAGCGAAGCTTTCCGGACAGCCAAAGAAGGTGTCCAACTGGCTGATGGGGGAGACCTTGCGGCTGTTAAAAGAAAAGAATATGGATCCCGAGGACATCCGTTTCTCGTCGGCGCATCTGGCGGCACTCATTGGTTTGGTGGACCGGAAGGTGATCAATAGCAGTGTGGCCAAAGAAGTTTTCGCGGAGATGTTTGACCGGGATATCGATCCGATAAGCTATGTCGATGAGAAGGGGCTGAAGCAGGAGAGCGATGCCGGCGCCATCCGGACTCTCTGTGAGCAGGTGATCGCTGACAATCCGCAGTCCGTCGCGGACTACAGAGCCGGCAAGGACCGGGCCATCGGATTTCTGGTGGGACAGACCATGAAGGCGGCGAAGGGCAAAGCGGATCCCGGTATCGTCAATCAATTGCTGAAGGAGCTGCTGCAATAGGCAGAGAAATCGACCCGAAGTCTTTTTTGGCTTCGGGTCGCTTGTTAAATTCGTATTTGGCGAGGTCCCGCCCTTCGCTTCGCTCGGGCCGGGACCTCGGGTGGGGGCCGAGCGCCGGTCTGCCGTTACAGTAATCCAGGTTATCTATGCTGCGCCGGGTAGCCATCTATTTTCGGGCCGGACGCAACGCATCTGCCAAGCTAACTGCCAACTGTTAGCGGACAGCCGATGACAGTGAGCCAGCAAAAAGCGCGCTGTCTCACTGCCCGTCATCGCCTGTCGCGCTACAGTAGGCAGTGGATCTTGTCATCTGCTAAAAGCGCGCCGTGTATGCCCGAAAACAGATGCTACACCGTCTCCGCTTTTCTGCAGGTTACGAGACTGTAACGGCAGACCGGCGCTTCAAGATTACGATACGATTTGTAGCTGGCGAAAGAGTATCACAGGAGCCGGGACAGATAAAGCAGTTTTCGAAGCCTTGCCGAAGCAGTTTGTGAACCCAAGCATCCCCCACTCGCCCGCAGCAACTGTTTG
>JAFXQR010000131.1 GCA_017526985.1 Lachnospiraceae bacterium | reverse complement strand
GGTTGATAAAGAGACTTTGTGGGAGAATCTGAAATATTTCCTGACCAAGCTGATGCCGGTTTGCCATGAGTGCGGTATCAAAATGGCGATCCATCCGGATGATCCGCCATGGGATATCTTCGGCCTGCCGCGTCTGATCGTAGACGAAGCCAGCGTGGAAAGATTCCTGACCATGGTCGATGATCCGTACAACTGCTTAACGCTGTGCACCGGATCTTTGGGTTCCAACCCGAACAATACGGTAGCCGAGATCGTAAAGAAGCATGCAGACCGTGTGGCATTTGCCCATATCCGTAACGTAAAGCATTATGAAAACGGTGATTTCAGCGAAGTGTCCCACAGAGACTGTGACGGTGATGTAGGTGTGCTGGATATCATCCAGGCATTCCACGATGCAGGTTTTGACGGCTATATCCGTCCGGACCACGGCAGACATATCTGGGGTGAGAAGTGCAGACCGGGTTATGGCCTGTATGATCGCGCGCTGGGCATTATGTACATCCTGGGTGCATGGGATATGCTGGACAAGATTAAGGCTTAATACTGGCGTTATCTGAGTTTTTTTATCGGAAAATGAAAGCTTGCACCTTGCCTTCCCCTTGAGGGGAAGGTGGCGCGTCAGCGCCGGATGAGGTGGACTTAAAGGGTGTGAAAGAAAGCGAGGAAAAAATGGAACTTACATTAAAGAGTATCACCGAAGAAAAAGCGAAGTGGGAAGCCGCAGGCGTAAAGCTCCCGACTTATGATATCCCGGCATTGCGTGAAAATACAAAAAATAATGTACAGTGGGTACATTTCGGAACCGGCAATATTTTTCGTGATTTTATCGCAGGCCATGCGAACAAACTGTTGAACGAAGGCAAGATGAATACCGGTATCGTTGCTGTAGAAGGCTTTGATAACGAAGTGATCGATCTGGGCTATGCTCCATACGATATGCTGACCCTGTCCGTAGGTCTGCGCTGCGACGGTGGTGTGGATCTGAAGGTACAGGCAGGTATCGCCGAAGCCATCAAGGCATCGGAAGATATCGCAAGACTGTGGGAGATCGCCAAGATGCCTTCCCTGCAGATGGTATCCTATACCATCACCGAGAAAGGTTATGTAGTAAAGGGCGCAGACGGTAATGCTACCGCATTTGCGCAGAAAGATATCGATAACGGTCCGGAGCAGCCGGTATCCACCATGGGAATGAGTGCTGCCATGTTGTATCAGCGTTATCTGGCAGGTAAGGCTCCGGTAGCATTTGTCAGCATGGACAACTGCAGCGGCAACGGCGACAAGCTCAAAGATGCGGTGCTCTTTATCGCGCAGAAATGGGTAGAAGCCGGCAAGGCAGAAGCTGCATTTATCGACTATCTCAAGGATGAGTCCAAGGTATGCTTCCCCTGCACGATGATCGACAAGATCACCCCGCGTCCGGATGCAAGCGTGGCACAGACGCTGGAAGAAAAAGGCATCAAGGGAATGCAGCCCTTTAAGACCAGCAAGAATACCTTTATCGCACCGTTTGTAAATGCGGAGATCCCGCAGTATCTGGTGGTAGAGGATAAGTTCCCGAATGGTCGTCCCGCATTGCAGGATGCCGGCGTGTATATGACCGACCGTGCTACCGTAGAAGCTGCAGAGCGTATGAAGGTACAGAGCTGCCTGAATCCGCTGCATACCGGTCTGGCAGTTACCGGATGCCTGCTTGGTTTCAACAAGATCTCCGAGGAGATGAGTGATGCGGATCTGAAGAAGCTGCCGTACGGACTTGGTAAGGAAGGCCTGGAAGTGGTATGTGATCCTGGTATCATCAAGCCGGCGGATTTCCTGAACGAAGTGCTGAAGGATCGTCTGCCGAACCCGTTCCTGCCGGATACCCCGCAGCGTATCGCCTGCGATACCAGCCAGAAGGTACCCATCCGTTTCGGTCAGACACTGCGTTCCTATGTGGAACTGGGACGTGAAGCGGAGCTGGAGCAGGTGCCCTTTGTACTGGCAGCATGGCTGCGTTATCTGAGCGGTTATGATGATAATCTGGAGCAGATGGAACTGAGCCCGGATCCGGAGCTGGAGAGCCTGTCCAAGAGACTGGAAGGCTTTAAGCCGGGCACGGAGATCACAGATATGAGCGTGATCGACGATCTGCTCAAGGAAAGCAGATACTTTGGTTTGGATGTGACGAAGTACGCATCCCTGACCGATAAGGTAAAAGCGTATTACAAAAAGATGATGAGCGGAAAGGGCGCGGTAAGAGAAGCGCTGAAAGAAGCTGTAAAGAATGTAAACGCATAAAGATCATAGCTATAAAAACAGAAACCTTCCCCTGAAAAATGGGGAAGGTTTTTTGTATCTTTTAAAACTCATTGTCCAGGGAATCGATATTCATAGGCATTCTTTCCCTTCTGTATATACTTTTACAATAATACAACAGATCACGCGAAGCGTCAATTTGCTCAGGGGCGCAAAGCACTTGTAGGAGCATATTTTGTATGATAAAATATGGTCATGTGCACGATCTTTATGCGCAAAGAAAGATCGAAAGGAGAAGGGGTATGTACAAAGAGGAATATGAACGCTGGCTGGCTTATGATCTGGAGGATCCCGATCTGATGCCCGAATTGCTGAAAGTAAAAGGCAATGAGGATGAGATCAAGGACCGCTTTGCGGTATCCTTGAAATTTGGTACAGCCGGATTGCGCGGAACACTGGGAGCAGGTACCAACCGCATGAACATCTGGGTGGTACGCCAGGCGACACAGGGGCTGGCAAACTGGGTGTTGACACAGGGGGGAACACAGACAGTAGCCATCGCGTATGACAGCCGACTGAAGAGTGATGTATTTGCAAAAGAAGCGGCAGGCATCCTGGCAGGCAACGGGATCAAAGTACGGATCTACGATGCGCTGATGCCGGTTCCGGCACTGTCCTTTGCGACCAGGTATTATAATTGTAACGCAGGTATTATGGTGACCGCATCCCACAATCCGGCGAAATACAACGGCTATAAGGCTTACGGACCGGACGGCTGCCAGATGACGGATGACGCGGCGGCGATCGTATATGCAGAGATTCAGAAAACGGATGTGCTGACCGGCGCGAAAAAGATCTCTTTTGCGGAAGGTGTGGAGAAGGGCCTGATCCGTTTTGTCGGGGATGACTGCAAGAAGGCATTCTATGAGGCGATTGAAGCCAGACAGGTGCGTCCGGGACTGGCGAAGACCTCAGGCTTGAAACTGGTATATTCACCGCTAAACGGTACCGGACTGGTACCGGTGACCAGGGTCTTGAATGATATGGGGATCACAGATATCACCATCGTTCCGGAGCAGGAGTATCCGAGTGGCTACTTTACTACCTGCCCGTATCCGAACCCGGAGATCTTTGAGGCGTTGAAATACGGACTGGAACTGGCAAAGGAGACGGGAGCGGATCTGATGTTGGCGACCGACCCGGATGCCGACCGTGTGGGTATCGCCATGAAATGCCCGGACGGCAGCTATGAACTGGTGAGCGGAAATGAAATGGGTGTACTGCTTCTGGACTACATCTGTGCCGGACGGATCGAGCAGGGTACTATGCCAAAGGATCCGGTAGCGGTGATGTCCATTGTATCTACCCCGCTGGCGGATGCTGTAGCAGAACATTATGGTGTGGAACTGCGTCATACCCTGACCGGCTTTAAGTGGATCGGGGATCAGATCGCCCGACTGGAAGCAGCCGGCGAAGTGGACCGTTTCATCTTTGGCTTTGAAGAAAGCTATGGCTATCTGGCAGGCCCGTATGTGCGTGATAAGGATGCGGTGGTCGCATCCATGCTGATCTGCGAGATGGCGGCTTATTACCGCAGCACGGGATCTTCCATCAAGCAGAGACTGGAAGAGATCTATGCGCAGTATGGCAGATATCTGAACAAAGTGGATTCCTTTGAATTCCCGGGACTGTCCGGTATGGATAAGATGTCGGATATCATGAAAGGCTTGCGGGAGAATGCGCCGAAGGATTTTGCGGGCATCGCAGTTACGAGCGCTACCGACTTTAACGAGCCGGAAAAGACCGGACTGCCCAAGGCAAATGTACTGATCTACGGCCTGGAAGACGGCTCCACCGTGATCGTGCGGCCTTCCGGTACCGAGCCGAAGATCAAGACCTATTTTACCACCAAGGGCAAGGATCTGGCTGAGGCACAGGCTAAGAAGGATACGCTGGCAGAGGCGTGCAAGCCGCTGTTGTCGTAGTTGTAAATATAGCTTAAATGATGTAAGATAGGCGGGTAGGCAGAGTAATCTGTTTATCCGCTTTTATTCGATAGGACAATAATCCTTGCGGAAAACACCTTGCCTTCCCCTTGAGGGGAAGGTGGCCGAAGGCCGGATGAGGTGGACGAATGTTTTTTGGGATATATCGCTGAGGAGGAAATATATCATGTATCAAAAAATTGTTCAATTACTTATGTACGGTGACTTGCAGGAAGACAGCATCCTCTATCGCCTGGGCAGGATCCTGGAGCAATTGGAGACCGGGGAGTATTCCCAAACGGAGATTACCAGACAGATCCACGCATTGTCCAAGGAGCTGCTGATGGTGGCAACGGATTACGGCTTTGACGATAATCTGTGGCACAACTATCTGGCTTTCTATATTATCATGAATGAGAATCCCTTCTCTCTGGTGAGTGAAAAGAGCGAGATCCAGCAAGGTACCGTGAATACGCTGGTAGAGCACGACTTCGGCATCCTGAAGGAATTGTTTGACTATGATTTTTCCGCGATCGAGGAAAAACTGGGAATCAACTGCTTCTCTCTGTTCTCAAATTACAAGTCCATCAAGAAGAAGGAGCTGATGTACAACCGTAATGTGAGCGAGAAGGTGCGCAACCTGTCCAAAGCGCTGGAAGCGGCGACCGATGCCCATGCGTTCTTTCAGGTCGTGACAGACTTTTATAAAAATACCGGAGTGGGTATGTTCGGACTCAACAAGGCGTTCCGTATCGGAGAAGAAAAGGACGGAGGCATCCGTTTCATCCCGATCAACAATATGGATGAAGTAAAACTGAATGATCTTGTGGGCTATGAGATCCAGAAGAAAAAGCTGGTGGACAACACGGAAGCATTTGTTCGTGGCATGCGGGCAAACAATGTACTGCTTTTTGGCGATGCCGGTACCGGTAAATCCACCAGTGTGAAGGCTATTGTGAATGAATATTACGATCAGGGTCTGCGTATGATCGAGATCTACAAGCACCAGTTCAAGGATCTGTCTGCCGTGATCGCGGCGATCAAGAACCGTAATTACCGTTTTATTATCTATATGGATGATTTGTCTTTTGAAGAGCATGAGATCGAGTATAAGTTCTTAAAAGCAGTGATCGAAGGTGGTGTGGAGACCAGACCGGATAATATCCTGATCTATGCGACATCCAACCGCAGACATCTGATCAAGGAGACATGGAACGACCGTAACGACCAGACAAACGGGGCGGATAAGCATCATTCCGATACCGTGGAAGAGAAGATGTCCCTGGCGGCTCGTTTTGGCGTGACCATCAATTACAGCAAGCCGGAGCCGAAGGAATATGTGGAGATCGTGACCGAGCTGGCAAAGCGCAATCAGATCGATATGCCTGTTGATGAGCTGGTAGCAGCAGCAAAGGCCTGGGAGATCCAGCATGGTGGACTTTCCGGACGTACTGCCCAGCAGTTTA
Organism: Lachnospiraceae bacterium; assembly: GCA_017526985.1. Lineage (GTDB taxonomy): Bacteria > Bacillota > Clostridia > Lachnospirales > Lachnospiraceae > NK4A136. The sequence continues at coordinate 2,825 of JAFXQR010000131.1, read as the reverse complement.
TCGATCATATCCGTTATCAGGTGACACATCTATGAATGAGGCAACATTCCTTGTGGTAGTTATTCTTTGGTTTACCGTCCTGGGAGCCGTGATGGGGATCATCAAAAGTATCAAAAAAGGGAAATCCATTTCATGTGGGGCGGATTGTGCGCATTGTGCGATGGAGTGTCATCATAGGGCCACAGAGGAAGCGGAGAATAAGACGGAAGAACGCAACGAAGAGTAGCAAATGTGCAACGAACAGCTATTTGACAGTTTGCAATTGTAGGGTATAATAGAATCTGTAAAGGTATTCTGTGATATATGCAGATAAGGAGGCAGCAACTATGGATCAGAATTATAATAATCAGAATCAGAATCCGCAGTTCGGAAACGGCTGGCAGTATCAGAATGGTGCGCAGCAGTATCAGAACGCGACACAGCAGGCGTATGCGCAGCAGGCTCAGCAGCCGGCATATGGTCCGAATTACGGATATCAGTACCAGACCGGCTATGATCAGAATGGTGCGCAGACAGGATACGGACAGCAGTATCAGAATGCGGCGCAGGCAGGTTTTGGCGCAGCCAATCAGGCATTCGGAAACCAGGCATTCGGAAACCAGGCATTTGGAAACAGTGCAAATTCCAACAACTTTTACGATGATGGAATTGCGCCGCAGGGACCGACGGAAGGTGTGATCGCACAGCTGAGCGCGGCGATGGCGCAGGAAGTGATCGCAAAGTCGTTTCTTTATATGGTGGCGGCACTTCTGGTGACGGCAGTAGCGGCGTTTACCGTGCAGGGAAATATGCTGAAGTGGATGATCAACAATTTCTATGTTGTCATCGGAGCAGAGCTTATTGTGGCACTGGTAAGTAATGTAATGATCAAAAAGGGAAATGCCGTAGTTACAGCCATTCTGTTTACCGTGTATTCCTATTTGACTGGTCTTACTTTGGGACTGATCCTGCTGGCATATACGGGCACCTCTGTAGCAGCTGTCTTTGTTGTGACGGCAGTGACCTTTGGTATTATGGCAGTATACGGACTGGTAACCGACGCAGATCTGTCTTCTGTTGGCAGCATTTGCATGATGGGCTTGATCGGCATCATCCTGGCAAGCATAGTCAATCTGTTCCTGCACAATACGATGATGGATATGATCATTTCCTGGATCGGCATTGCGATCTTTGTAGGACTGACCGCTTATGATACCCAGAAGATCAAGAAGGCAGCCAGATACGATATGGGTGACAGAGTAGCAGTAGTAGCATTGGCAGGTGCCTTTGAACTGTATCTGGACTTCATTAACCTGTTCCTGAGACTGCTTCGTGTAATGGGTAAGAGAAAATAAGAATAGCATAAGACTTATACTCAATAAGTTCCAAAAGAGTCCCCCGGTCGATAAGGCCGGGGGATTGTTGTATATCTGTATTATTTTGCTTTGGAAGCTTTTTTGCCGGAGGATTTCTTTGCGGGTGGCTCGATCAGATCTGCCAGCGTTTTTTTGTAAAAGAAATCGTGTACCATGGTATCGAACTCGGTCCACATAGGAAGTGTCTCGCATTTCTTCTTGCGGGTGCATTCATATTCCGGATCCGCCAGACAAGCCACCGGTGAGAGTGTGCCTTCCATCAGCTCCAGGATCTCGCCTACTTTATATTCCTCCGGTTTGCGTACCAGCTTGTAGCCGCCGCCTTTCCCGCTGGCGCCATGCAGCAATTTGTGTGTTACCAGGTCTTTTACGATGATCTCCAGATACTTCTTGGAAATCTCCTGGCGCTCCGCGATATCTTTCAATGGAATATAGCTGCCGTTGTCATTCTGTGCCAGATCGATCAGCACACGCAATGCATATCTGCCCCTGGTTGAAATCATAGAAAACCTCCTTCCGGTCACAAAGATCTTGTCTACAATGCCTATTATATCCCAAGGTGAATAGGGGAATCAATCTTTTTTCAAAAAAAGTTCACAATGCCTATTGACATAGTAGGCGAATAATGATATAGTAACACCATCAAAGCAAGAACTGCTGAAGAATAAAGAATAAGTCAGGAAAGGAGAGCGGAAAGATGGCTGGTGTTGCAAAGAGCAATCGAATGTATGAAATGTGTTGTTGTCGAATGCAATACTCCCGGGCATATCGAGTGACTGGGGCTTGGGGCTGTCTGCCTGCACGCCTGTAACATAAAAGAATCCGAAATAACGGATCAGTCATTTTGCCCGGGAGCTGAAACAGCCCCGGTTTCTTTTTTGTAAACAGAAGGGCAGAAACCAGATAAAAAAATTAAAAAACATCTACATCAAAACCAAAAGGAGAATATAACAATGAGCGAATACAGATTTGAAACATTACAGTTGCATGTAGGACAGGAACAGCCGGATCCGGCAAGTGACGCAAGAGCGGTACCTATTTATCAGACCACCTCTTATGTGTTCCGTAACAGCAAACACGCAGCAGATCGTTTTGGTCTGGCAGATGCCGGTAACATCTACGGCCGTCTGACCAACTCCACGCAGGATGTACTGGAGAAGAGAGTAGCAGCTCTGGAAGGCGGTGTGACAGCACTGGCAGTTGCATCCGGGGCAGCAGCCATCGCTTACACCATCGAAGCGCTGGCAGCAAACGGTGGTCACATCGTAGCGCAGAAGACAATCTACGGCGGCAGCTACAACCTGCTGGCACATACACTGACACAGTATAGCATCACCACCACATTTGTGGATGCACACAACCTGGCAGAAGTGGAAGGGGCTATTAAGGACAATACCAGAGCCATCTATCTGGAAACCCTGGGCAACCCGAACAGTGATATTCCTGATATTGATGCGATCGCAGAAATCG
>JAFXQR010000130.1 GCA_017526985.1 Lachnospiraceae bacterium | reverse complement strand
GAAAACTGCTTTATCTGCCCCGGCTTCCATGTATACTCCGCAGACTTTTGTCCACCTCACCCGCCCTTCGGGCACCCTCCCCTCAAGGGGAGGGCAAGAGTTTTTCGCCACAGCAACGGAGCTCGCCAAATACGAATTTGTTGCATCAAAAAAGGCCCGCGAAAATGCGAGCCTTGAGAAAATACGGGAAATGTGAATTTATTCGGCGCCGCGGACAACGATCTCGGGAGCACCCTTGCCTTCGAGATAGTCACGCGTAATAGTCACGGTACCGATGTTGTCGTCCTTGGGGATCTCGTACATGATGTCGACCATGTACTCGTCTAGGATAGAACGGAGCGCACGGGCCCCCGTCTCTTTTTTGATAGCCTTCTCTGCGATCAGCTCCAGCGCATCGTCGGCAAAGAGCAGCTTCACCTCATCCAGCTCCAGCAGCTTCTGGTACTGCTTCAGGATCGCGTTCTTCGGCTCCTTTAAGATGCGTACCATCATCTCCTGATCGAGACCTTCCAGGGTGCAGATCATGGGCAGACGGCCAACGAACTCCGGGATCATACCAAATTTCCGGATGTCCTCCGTCTCCACCTTCTGCATAATCTTCTTGTTCTGGTCATTCTTATCAGAAAGCTCTGCGTGGAATCCGATGCCCCCGCTTTTGTTTAATCTGTTTTTGATTATCTCTTCAATTCCCGGGAAGGCCCCACCGCAAATGAATAAAATATTGCGTGTGTTCACCGTAGTCGTCGGAACCATCGCATTTTTGGAGGATGCACCGATGGGTACTTCAATATCCGCCCCTTCCAGCAGCTTCAGCATACCCTGCTGTACAGACTCTCCGCTCACATCACGGGAGTTGGTATTCTGCTTCTTGGCGATCTTGTCGATCTCGTCGATGTAGATGATGCCCTGCTCCGCTTTGTCCACATCATTTCCGGCCGCCGCCAGCAGCTTGCTCACAACGCTCTCAATATCATCACCAATATAGCCGGCTTCCGTCAGGGATGTCGCATCTGTTATTGCTAAAGGTACATTTAATATTCTTGCAAGTGTCTGTACCAGAAATGTTTTGCCGCAGCCGGTAGGCCCCAGCATCAGCATGTTGGACTTTTCGATCTCAATCTCATCCATGGTATTGGTGGCAATACGTTTATAGTGATTGTAGACCGCCACGCTCATGATCTTCTTGGCTTTTTCCTGCCCTACAACATATTCATCCAGCATCGCTTTGATCTTGTGCGGTGCAGGAATATCCTTCAACTCGATCAGCGGCTTATGCTCGCCCTTCTCTTTTTTCTTTACTTTCTGACGGCCACCAAAGCCGAAGTCGAAAGGCAGATCTGCCAGATTCACAAAGCTGACTTTCGGAATCCCATTCCCCGGCTTCTTGCTTTCCTCTTTGCCCTCTTCTTTCTTCTCCGGATCTTCTGTTTTCTTCAGATCCTTTTCTCCTTCTGCAGGATCCGCTTCTTTTTTCTCCTGCTCTGTCTCCTCATTGCTCATGCTTTGCTGAAACATGTTCGGATCCATCTGAAAGTTCGCCGGATTGTACATATTCATCACTTTTGACCAATCGATGGCACCTGCACCGTTCATCCCACCCATCTGTGCGTCGATCATATCCGACATTTTATCCATGCACTGGGGACAGATATACATATTCATTGGCATGCGAACCAGTTTACCGGCTACGCTTTCCGGTCTGCGGCAGATACTGCAGATCTCCTCATAACCGCTATTGTTCTGATCACTCATATAGCTTCCTCCGTTTCTGAAACACTTTTTCTATCATAACAAAAAATCCTGCCCGTGTATACACACGGACAAGATTTTGTCATGCCTTGCCAAATTACGCACTCCCATCAATTCGTCCTGCCCAGAACACTCTTATCACCCAGAGTGATCTGCAGCGTCATCTCGTTATAGCCGCCTATGGTCGGTCTCTCAATGCAGATCTCTACATTCGTTCCCTCTTCATAGTACATCAACAGTCTCTGCAGCTGTTCCATAGAAGAGATCTTCTGACCATCAAAATAGGTAATGTAATCGCCCCGCTCCAGGCCGGCATCTTCTGCCGCCGAACCGGCATTTACATTTGCCACATACACACCTTCCGGATAGCCGTAGATCGCTGCTTCCTGTGTTGTCACGGTCGCGCCGGTAATACCAAGATAACCGCGGTTTTCTTCCGCCACCAGGGTTCTGGTGGTACGCGTCATCAGATCCTCAATGATGGGTTCCGCTGCCGAGATCGGGATCGCATAACCCATACCTTCCACAGAAGATCCGCCGATCTTGTTGGAGTTGATACCGATCACTTCCCCTCGGATATTCAGCAGAGCTCCGCCGGAGTTGCCCGGGTTGATGGCTGCATCCGTCTGAATAAAGGTACCGGAAGTATTTTCCATATCCATCTCACGATCCAGCGCACTGATGACACCGGTGGTTACCGACTGGCCATAGCCCAGTGCATTGCCGATGGCGATCGCCGGCTCTCCGACTTTCAGTGCATCTGAATCACCCATAGTAGCGATCTCGATAGCATCCAATGTTTCCGGCGCCAGATCTTCCATCTTAACCGCGATGACCGCCAGATCTCTGGAAGCATCAGAACCTTTGACCAGTGCCTGAGCCTTGGTCCCGTCTACAAAATCCACCTGCAGCTTGTCATTGCCGTCCACCACGTGATAGTTGGTCACGATCAGCAGCTCTTCATCGTTAGAACCGATGATGATACCGGAACCACTGGATTCTGTCGGCACCGAATAGTAATAATAATTATAGGTAGCGGAATTGGTGATCGATACAATGGCCGGCATCACATTTTCCACCACATCCGTGACATCCGTAACTACGGTGGTTGCCACACTGGTCGGCATGGAAACTGCTTTTTCCGTATCCGTCGGCGTCACGGTTGTCGTTCTGGCCACGCTCTGTGTCTCCGGTACTACCGTTACCGTCGGCTGTGTTTCTTCGATCCAGCCCATCGCCTCGCCGGCTTCATGTACTGCGTAGAAGCCTGCTGCTCCGGATCCGCCAAACAACAGTCCTAAGGATGCCGCTACAAAAGCTTTCTTCACAAAACCGCCTTTCTTCTTTTTCTTCACCGGCGGCTGCTGTTCCGGAGCCTGATAGCTCCCCGGCATGTATCCGTTGTTTGCGGACTGATAATTGCCCTGCATTCTGGGATCATAATCATTCGGTAAGCCATTGTTTGTGTACATGATATGAACACTTCCTTCCTTTT
>JAFXQR010000129.1 GCA_017526985.1 Lachnospiraceae bacterium | reverse complement strand
TCCCGGAGGATTACCATGCAGAAAACCTGAAGGGCAAGGCTGCCCTATTCAAGTGCAAGGTACACGAAGTAAAAGAGAAGCAGACTCCGGAACTGGATGAGGAGTTTGCAGGTGATAAGGGCTTTGATACCGTAGATGAGTACAAGGCAGATGTACGTGAGAAGCTGACCACAAGAAAAGCGGAAGCTGCTAAGAATAAGAAAGAAAGTGATGTTCTGGAGAAGCTGATCGAGGGCGCTGAGATGGATATCCCGGAAGCAATGATCAAATCCCAGGTAGAGCAGTCCATCGATGAGTATGCGCAGCAGCTGCGCCGCCAGGGCCTGTCTCTGGACCAGTACTTTATGTTCACAGGTCTGGATCGCGAGAAGATGGCAGAGAATTCCCGCCCGGGCATTGAGAAGCGCATCAAGTCCCGTCTGGTACTGGAAGCAGTAGCAAAGGCAGAGGGCATCGTGGCAAGCGATGAGGACTATGAGAAGGAACTGACCGAGATGGCTGAACAGTACAAGCTTGACGTGGAAAACATCAAGGGTATGATCCGCCCGCAGGATGAGAAGATGATGCGGAAGGATATCGAGATCCAGAAGGCTCTGGACTTTGTTGTGGAGAACGCAAAGGAGAAATAAAACATGATCGAGAGAATTTCTAATGATTTGGTGCCTGTTGTTGTAGAACAGACTAGTCGTGGAGAGCGCAGTTATGATATTTATTCCAGACTGTTAAAAGACCGTATCATCTTTTTGGACCATGAAGTGACGGATCTGACGGCTAGTCTGGTAGTAGCACAGATGTTGTTTTTGGAGGCGGAGGATCCGGATAAGGATATCCAGTTGTATATCAACTCTCCGGGTGGTTCCGTGACCGCAGGTATGGCAATCTACGATACCATGCAGTTCATTAAGTGCGATGTGTCTACCAACTGCATCGGTATGGCAGCAAGCATGGGCGCATTTCTACTGGCAGGCGGTGCAAAGGGCAAGCGTTTTGCGCTTCCCAATGCGGAGATTATGATCCATCAGCCGTTGGGCGGTGCCAAGGGACAAGCAACCGAGATCGAGATCGCTGCAAAGCATATTTTGCAGACCAAGGAAAGACTGAACCGCATTCTGGCAGAAAACTGCGGTCAGCCCTATGATATCGTGGCAGCCGATACGGATCGCGATAACTGGAAGACTGCTGAGGAAGCAAAGGCTTACGGTCTGATCGATGAGGTGATCACAAAGCGCCCGAGCACCGAGGATAAGAAGTAATCATACATATAAAGGATAAATGATATGGCAGGAAGAATGATCGATCCGAAAAAGATCAAATGCTCCTTTTGTGGTAAGTCGCAGGATGCTGTAAGACGTATGATCGCAGGTCCGGAAGGGATTTATATCTGCGATGAATGCGTGGAGATCTGTTCGGATATCATCGAAGAAGAGGAATACGACGATCCGGAAGAGGGCCTGAACATCAACCTGTTTAAGCCGGTAGAGATCAAAGAGTTTCTGGATACCTATGTCATCGGCCAGGAAGAGGCAAAGAAGGTGCTTTCCGTTGCAGTGTATAACCACTACAAACGTATCATGGCACCGAAGAAGAAAGATGATGTGGAACTGCAGAAGTCCAATATCATCATGGTAGGACCGACCGGTTCCGGTAAGACCTATCTGGCACAGTCTCTGGCAAGGATTCTGGGTGTGCCGTTTGCGATCGCGGATGCAACAACGCTGACGGAAGCAGGTTATGTCGGTGAAGATGTGGAAAACATCCTGCTCAAGCTGATCCAGGCGGCAGACAATGATATCGAGAAAGCACAGTATGGTATCGTATATATCGATGAGATCGACAAGATCACCAAGAAGAGCGAGAATGTATCGATCACCAGAGATGTGTCCGGTGAAGGTGTACAGCAGGCGCTGTTAAAAATCGTGGAAGGTACGCTGGCGAGCGTTCCGCCTCAGGGTGGACGCAAGCACCCCCAGCAGGAACTGTTGCAGATCGATACGACCAATATCCTGTTTATCTGTGGCGGCGCATTTGACGGACTGGAAAAGATCATCGGTAATCGTCTGAACAAAAAGGCCATCGGCTTTAATGCGGAACTGCAGAGCAATAAGGAAGAGGATCTTTCCAAACTGTTGCACAATGTGACACCGCAGGATTTCATCAAGTTCGGTCTGATCCCGGAATTTGTAGGACGTGTGCCGGTAGGTGTGGTACTGGACGGCCTGGACAAGGCGGCACTGGTACGCATCTTAAAAGAGCCGAAGAATGCTCTGGTGAAACAGTACCAGCGTCTGTTTGATATGGATGAGGTAGAGCTGATCTTTGAAGAGGATGCACTGGAAGAGATTGCTTCCAAGGCATTGGAGAGAAAGATCGGAGCGCGTGGTTTGAGATCTATTCTGGAAAGTACGATGATGGATGTGATGTACCGTATCCCTTCCGATGATACCATCGGTAGTGTAACGATCACAAAGGCCGCTGTAAACGGTGAGGCCGAGCCGATCATCACATACCGGGAAGGCAAGAAGGAAGACCGGAAGAAGGATAAGGATCGGAAACACGCATAAGAGTTTTTTATAACGGCAGGATCAATGATAGACGCACGGATGGTTACAGCCGTGCGCCTAACTGTTTTATCTACATAAGAATTGCTATAGGAATAGGGTGATGATATATGGCTGAAAAAAAGCGGGGACGAAAAGCAGACAATAAATTAGCACATGTCAATACATCGGAGCTGCCGGTGATCGTGATCCGGGAACTGACACTGTTTCCGGGAATGTCGATGCAGTTTGATCTGGAAAAGAAACCGTCGGTGCAGGCGGTGGAAGCAGCTATGCTCAAAGATCAGCAGGTCTTTTTGATCGATCAGGTGAATGGTGACGATGATGCGACGATGGAGAATCTGGCCAGTGTCGGTACCGTGGCAGAAGTGCAGCAGGTGCTGAAACTGCATAACGGTATGATGCGTATCCAGGTGCAGGGGCTGCATCGCGGAGCATTACAAAAACTGGATAAGGAATCGTCGCCCTATTATACCGGTGATATCGTAAGATCCGAAGAGACAGAACTGACGGATGCGGTGAAAAAAGAAGCAGCTCGTCGGGAGATGTTGAATCTGTTTGAACAGTTCAGCAGGGAATTCGGAACTCTGGATCCGCGGTTCATCAAGTTTTTGAAGAAGATCAAGCCGGTGGGCGAGCTGGCAGACCGTATCAGCGCCAATCTGCCCATGAGGGAAGAGGATAAACTGAAGATCCTGCAGGCAACAGACATTCGTGAGCGTTATCAGATGCTGCTGCAGATGATCGCACAGGAGATGGAGGTGGCCAAGGCCCGCAAAGAGCTTTCTGAAGAGGTGAGCCGTCAGGTAGACCAGCACCAGAGAGAGTATATCCTGCGGGAGCAGATGGCATTTATCCAAAGTGAGCTGGACGAATCTGACGGAGAGCCTTCGGAGATCGAGCAGTACAAAAAAGCGGCGGAAGCGCTGGTAGCCTCTCAGGAAGTGAAGGAGAAACTGGCCAAAGAGATCCGACACATGGAACAGAACGGATACGGCAATCCGGAGACGGCGACGCTGCGTGCCTATATTGAGACATTGTTGGAGCTGCCCTGGGACAAAAAGACCGAGAGCTCGGAGGATGTGATCGATATTGCGGCGGCAAAAGAAATCCTGGAGCGGGATCATTATGGCTTAAAGGATGTGAAAGAGCGTGTTCTGGAATATCTGGCGGTACGGACACTGACGAAAAAGGGCGATAGCCCGATCCTGTGTCTGGTGGGACCGCCGGGAACCGGTAAAACATCCATTGCCCGCTCCGTAGCAGAAGCAACCGGGAAACCGTATGTGCGTATCTGTCTTGGTGGTGTGCGTGATGAGGCGGAGATCCGCGGGCACAGACGCACCTATGTGGGGGCTATGCCGGGACGGATCTCGGCAGGTTTAAAGCAGGCGCAGGTGAAGGATCCGCTGATGCTTCTGGACGAGATCGATAAGATGAGCCAGGATTATCACGGGGACACGGCTTCGGCGATGCTGGAAGTGCTGGATAATGAACAGAACCGCAATTTCCGCGACCATTATGTGGAACTGCCTATGGATCTGTCGGAGATACTGTTTATCGCAACGGCTAATGACGAGAGTATGATCCCCAGACCCTTACTGGACCGTATGGAAGTGATCGAGATTGCCGGATACACAGCCAATGAGAAGTTTCATATCGCAAAGGAACACCTGCTGAAGAAAGTGTACGAAAAGAATGGTATCACGCAACGCCAGTTGATGGTAGCGGACAGTGCGATCCGCCAGATCATTGACTGCTATTGCCGTGAAGCCGGTGTGCGCCAGTTGGAGAGGGAGCTGGATCGTCTGTGCAGAAAAGCAGCGGTTGAGATCCTGACCAGACAGTCGGCGCAGAAACAACAGAAAAAGGGCGCGAAGAAAACGGCAAAAGCGACATCAGGCGGAACGATCCGCGTGAGTGAACGAAATCTGGAGAAATATTTAGGCAAGATTAAATTTCCGAAGGAACAGCTCTCCGGGAAAAACGAGATCGGTATCGTGCGAGGGCTGGCGTGGACATCGGTTGGCGGCGATACACTGCAGATCGAGGTCAATATCATGCCGGGCAAGGGCGAGCTGGTACTGACCGGTCAACTGGGCGATGTGATGAAGGAGTCGGCGGTCGCAGGTCTGTCCTATGTGCGTTCTGTGGCACCGAAGTACCACATTGATGAAGAGTTTTTCCAGAAGAACGATATTCATATCCACATTCCGGAAGGGGCGGTACCGAAGGACGGACCCAGTGCGGGTATCACCATGGCGACTGCGGTGCTCTCGGCGATCACCAGGACCAAGGTGCGCCGTGACCTGGCAATGACCGGTGAGATCTCCCTGCGTGGACGTGTTATGCCGGTGGGAGGTCTGAAGGAAAAGATCCTGGCAGCCAAGACGCTGGGGGTCAAGACGGTTCTGGTTCCGGATGAAAACAAGCGCGATGTGGAAGAGATCGATCATGAGATCACGGACGGGGTAGAGATCGTCTATGTCCAGAAGATGGAAGAGGTCATCAAACAGGCCTTTCTCGCGTAGTCTGGTTTATTAAGGGATAAAGATATGATCATAAAGAAAGTAGAATTGGAAACGGTCTGTGGCATCACCAGCAAGATCCCGGAGAATACCAAACCGGAATTTGCTTTTGCCGGTAAAAGTAATGTGGGTAAATCCTCGCTGATCAATGCACTGATGCAGCGAAAGAGTCTGGCCAGGACCAGCTCGCAGCCTGGTAAGACGCAGACGATCAATTTTTATAATGTAAATGACGAACTGTATCTGGTAGATCTGCCGGGTTACGGTTATGCCAAGGTAGGTAAGGATGTTACGGCCAAGTGGGGGCAGATGGTGGAGCGCTATCTCCACCGCTCAAAGATGCTGCAGATGGTTTTTCTGCTGATCGACATTCGGCACGATCCTTCGGCGAATGACTGCCAGATGTATGACTGGGTGGTGTCACAGGGGTTTACACCGGTGATCATTGCCACCAAGGCGGACAAGATCAAGCGCAGTCAGCTGGCCAAACAGGTGAAACTGATCCGGGAGGGGCTGGGCATGCCCAAAGAGGAGCTGCTGATCCCGTTTTCTGCCGAGACCAAACAGGGCAGGGAGGAGATCTATGCGCTGTTATCCGGTGAGGGAACGGATCCGGAGGATTCTCGGCAAAATGCACAGTAAAATGCTCTGATAAACCAATAAAAAGTGCATCTTGTCATGAGGGGAAAAATATTGTAAAATATTAGCGTATGATCCTGATGAAGCAAGGGGGTATATTCTATGGCAATGAGACTGATCACGAGATCGGATTTTGATGGTTTGGCATGCGGCACATTGCTCCTGGAAGCGGGTGTGATCGACCATTGGAAATTTGTGCATCCGAAGGATCTTCAGGATGGTCTGATCGAGATCGATGAAAATGACTGCCTGGCAAATGTTCCTTTTGTAGAAGGCTGCGGACTCTGGTTTGATCATCATTCCAGTGAATTTGAGCGTAATGAGCTGGAGGGCAAGTATAAGGGCGAAAGCCGTATCACACCTTCCTGCGCAAGGATTATTTACGAGTATTACGGTGGCGAGGAGCGTTTCTCCCACTTTGACGATATGATGAAGGCCGTTGATAAGGTCGATTCCGGTAATCTGACCATCGAGGAGATCCAGCATCCGGAAGGATGGATCCTGGTGGGACTGCTGATGGATCCCCGTACCGGTCTGGGCAGATGGCGTAACTTTACGATCCCGAATTATCGCCTGATGGAAGTGTTGATGGAAGCAATCCGTACCATGAACACCGAAGAGATTCTGGCACTGCCGGATGTGGTGGAGCGTATCGAGATCTATCGAGAGCAGGATGCCAAGTTTAAGGAGATGGTAAAGGCACATACCCGTGTGGAAGGGGATGTGATCATTTCTGACCTGCGTGGTGTGGATCCGATCTATTCCGGCAATCGTTTCATGATCTACAGTATGTATCCGGAGCAGAATATTTCCGTATGGATCGTCAGCGGTAAAGGCGGCCAGGGATGCTCATGCGCTACCGGTTACAGCATTTTGAACAAGAGCAGTCATGTAAATGTCGGTGCGCTGATGCTGAAGTACGGCGGCGGCGGACACCGCAAGGTAGGTACTTGTCAGTTTAGCAATGAAACGATGGATACCAATATACCGTTGCTTTTGGATGATCTGGTAAATTATGATAAGAACTTCCCGGACGGCGAGGTCAACAGTGATAAGAATAAGCCGGTGGGAGTTGTGATCCGTTCCAACAAAGACTGATCAAAAAATACAAATATGAATTGTGAGGGGGCGGCGTTAGAACCGCCCTTTCATGACGAAAATAAAATACGAGGAGCAGAAAATGGCTGAAGAGATCAAAGAACCGGTGAATACCGAGGCGGCAGAGGTAAAAGAAAGCCGCAATTTTATTGAGCGCGAGATCGATAAGGATCTGGCGGAGGGTGTATACGATACCGTGCATACCCGTTTCCCGCCGGAACCCAACGGATATCTGCATATCGGACATGCCAAGGCCATCCTGACCAGTTATGGTATAGCACAGAAATATGGCGGTAAGTTTAACCTGCGTTTTGATGATACCAATCCGACCAAAGAAAAAAGCGAGTTTGTGGAATCCATCAAGGAAGATGTAAAATGGCTTGGTGCGGATTATGAAGACAGATTGTTCTTTGCATCCAACTATTTCGGCCGTATGTATGAATGCGCCGTAGAGCTGGTCAAAAAGGGCAAAGCCTATATCTCGGATCTTTCCGCGGATGAGATCCGTGAGACCAGAGGTGATTTTGAGCATCCGGGCAAAGAGGATCCGGGACGGGAGCGTAGCATCGAAGAGAATCTGCGCATCTTTACGGAAATGAAAGAAGGCAAGTACGCAGATGGCGAAAAAGTACTGCGTGCCCGTATTGATATGTCTTCTCCGAATATGAACATGCGCGATCCGGTCATTTATCGTGTGGCGCATATGACACATCACAATACCGGAGATGCATGGTGTATCTACCCGATGTACGATTTTGCACATCCGTTGGAAGATGCATTTGAAGGGATCACCCATTCCTTGTGTACGCTGGAATTTGAGGATCACCGTCCGCTGTATGACTGGGTGGTAAGGGAAGTAGGTTTTGAGAAACCGCCCCGTCAGATCGAGTTCGCCAAAATGTATCTGACCAATGTGGTAACAGGCAAGCGTTATATCAAGAAACTGGTGGAAGACGGGATCGTGGACGGCTGGGATGATCCGCGCTTGGTATCCATTGCGGCGTTGCGCAGACGTGGTTATACACCGGAATCCATCAAGCGTTTTGTGGAACTGTCCGGTCTGTCCAAGGCGAACGCTTCCTGCGATATGGCAATGCTGGACTATTGCATCCGTGAGGATCTGAAGCTGTCTGCGAAACGAATGATGGCAGTTCTGGATCCGGTGAAACTGGTGATCGACAACTATCCGGAAGGGGAATATGAAGAGCTGGAGATCCCTAACAATATGGAAAATGAGTCCCTGGGAGTGCGCAAGGTGCCCTTTGGACGAGAACTCTATATCGATCGTGAAGACTTTATGGAAGAACCGCCGAAGAAGTATTACCGCTTGTTCCCGGGCAATGAAGTGCGTCTGATGAGTGCATATTTTGTGACCTGCACCGGCTTTGAAAAAGATGAGAACGGTAAGGTGACAGTGGTACATGCGACCTATGATCCGGAGACCAAGCAGGGAAGCGGTTTTAATGCGCGTAAAGTAAAAGGTACGATCCACTGGGTGCCGGCAGCGCAGGCAGTAAAGTGCACCGTGCGTCTCTACGAAAATCTGGTGGATGAGGAAAAGGGCGTGTATGACGAAAACGGCAATGTCAATGTCAATCCGGATTCACTCACCACACTGACTGAATGTTATCTGGAACCGGCACTGGCAGATGCAAAAGCTTATGAGCGTTTCCAGTTTGTTCGTCAGGGATTCTTCTGTGTGGATTATAAGGATTCCAAGCCGGGGGCACCGGTATTCAACCGGATCGTTGGCCTGAAGAGTTCGTTTGTACTGCCGAAGGCGGCGGAGAATTAAAGGGGTTATTTTATGGGATTATTGGATGGGTTGGAAGGTTTTGGTCTGGGTGGACTCAAGAGTGTAAAACTGTACGAGGAGCCGCAGGAAGAAAAGAAAGAGCCGGAACCCGAACCGGAACCGGAAAAAGTGGTTGATGAATCGGATTTTCTGATGGATAAGGAGTTTGAATGCCATATCTGCGGGAAAAGGACCAAGCAGCGTATTGTGCGTACCGGTCGTACAAAGCTGAAAGCAACGGATCTGGATCTGCGGCCGATCTACGATGGGGTTGATGTGATCAAGTATGGCGTTGTGGTATGTCCGTTTTGCGGTTATGCAGCCTTGTTAAACTATTATGCGCCGCTGCCCAAGCCACACCGGCAGATGATCAAGGAAAATATATGCGCAAAATTTAAGCAGATGCCGACCTTTATGCCTAAGAAGATCTCGTATGAGGATGCCCTGACAAGATATAAGCTGGCATTGCTCAATGCGGTAGTGCGTCAGGCAAAGAGCAGTGAAAAAGCATATATCTGCTTAAGAACGGCCTGGCTGCTTCGGGGGATGCGCTACAGCTATGATATCGAGACGGCGGAAGGCCGTAAGATGGCACTGGTATGTAAGAAAGATGAGCGGGAGTATCTGCTGAATGCGCTGGAAGGTTTTCAGAAAGCAAGAACCACCGAACCGCCGCCGATCGCCGGTATGGATGAAAATACTATGGACTATCTGATCGCGGCAATGTGCATCGAGCTCAACCAGGATCTTGATACGGCGGCAAAGCTGCTCAGTAATGTAAAAGCTGCCAAGAATGCCACCAAGAGTCAGAAGGATAGGGCGGCGGATCTGTTGGAGCGGCTCAAAAATATGATGCGGGAAGCGCAATAATAAAAAGCCTTTGAAGTAAAATTCAAAGGCTTTGTTAATGCTTGTTTAAAGTTTTTTTGTGATCAGATCTCAGGTCTCGTCATCATCGTTGAAGAAATCTTCGGTCTCATCGCCTACGGTTTCCGCAGCATCCACAACAGCTTCCTTTACATCCTTGGCAGCCTCTTCTACGGTATTTGCCACCTCTTCCGCAGCGTCCTTTACGACTTCTACAACATCTTCTTCGTCTTCGTCATCCGCATTTTCCTTCTTGAAATCTTCCACAAACTCGCCTACTTTTTTGCCGGCTTTGGAAGCAACATCTTTTGCCTTGTCAAATGCATCGGACATAAAGCTCTTAGCGTTGTCCAGATTTACATAGCTGCGCTTTGGCTCACTGTCTTCAAAATTCTCCAGATCATCAAAATCATCAATATCAGCCAGATCGTTATCCTTTGAGGAAAGATAATGATACACACCTGCTGCAGCTGCGCCTGCTGCCAGACCGAAAACAACCAACCCGCCAAACTTCTTTGCCATATCCGTAATCTCCTTTCTGATTCAGAAATACATAAAAATGTATTTCATATATTATATATGATAAATCAAAAAAAAGAAAGAGATGTGTTCAAAAAAATAGGAAAATATGGTAGCATAGGGGGGCATGGGTGAGGGCCAGAGTATGAATGAAAAATTTTATTCGTTGAAGAAAGAAAAACAGGATAAGATGCTCAACGGAGCTATGCAGATCTTTGCGCTTTACGGATACCGTCATGCCAGTACCGACGAGATGGTGAGGGTTTCCGGCGTCAGCAAGGGCTTGTGGTTCCATTATTTTGAGAGCAAAGCGGGGCTGTATGCATTTGTGGCGAGTTACGGACTGAAGTATGCCATGATCGAATTGTCCATGCGTACGGTTCGGCAGGGAGCAGATTATTTTGCGCTCCGCTATGAGGTAGAGGAAGGCAAGATGCGGATGCTGGATAAATATCCGTACCTGCCGTTGTTCCTGGACAGTATCGCCAGGGAAGACGATGAAGAAGTGGTGGAAATGATCAAAGAGCCGAGGGAAAAGTACGCAGAGCAGCTGCAGCAGCTGTTATTGCAGGCAGATTATGCACCGTTAAAGGCACATGATGATTACCTCCTTTTGATCGATATGCTCAATTATACGCTGGAGGCTTTGCTGGCGAATGGTTATCGTTCTCCGGTCTTTTCGAAGGAGCGTTATCTTACGGAAGTGCAAAAACATATACAGGCGCTAAAAAAATTGATTGCCTAGTGGAAATTTATGTGATAAAATCTCTAATTGTGTTTTTAGGTGTAAACAGCGTGCTTGTAATCATGAGTAGAAAGTAGGAAGTATTTATGACGAACATAGCCATTTTGGGATACGGTACGGTCGGCAGCGGTGTAGCGGAAGTGATCGGTACCAATGCAGAATTGCTCAAGAAACGCGGCGGCGGATTGTATGTAAAGTACATACTGGATTTGCGGGAGTTTCCGGGGGATCCGTATGAAGACCGCGTGGTGCATGATTTTGATGTGATCCTGGCAGATCCGGAGATCAAGGTGATCTGCGAGACTATGGGCGGTGTGGGGGCTGCTTATAAGTTCTCCCAGCAGGCGTTGGAGAAAGGCATTAGCGTATGTACCTCTAATAAAGAACTGGTAGAATTGCACGGAGCGGAACTGAGCCGCATTGCAAAGGAACACAACTGCAGCTACCTGTTTGAGGCGAGTGTCGGCGGCGGTATTCCACTGATCCGTACGATCGTTGAGGGACTGGCAGCGGAAAAAGTGGAGCGTATCTGTGGTATCTTAAACGGTACGACCAACTTTATCCTGACAAAGATGGCTAAAGAAGGCGCTGAGTTTGATACTGTGCTGGCAGAGGCACAGGAACATGGCTATGCAGAGAAGGATCCGACAGCGGATATTGAAGGACATGATGCGGGACGTAAGATCGCGATCCTGGCATCTCTGGTCACCGGGCAGAATATTGCTTTCCCGGATGTACACACAGAAGGTATCACCAAGCTGACGCCGGTGGATTTTGCTTATGCAAAGGCGATGGATATGCAGATCAAGCTGATCGCGCTGTATGATACACAGGATGGGAAGCATTACGGTATCGTAAGCCCCAGACTGATCGGTGCGGATTCACCGCTTTCCTGCGTGCAGGGTGTATTTAATGGTGTGTTGATCCATTCCAATATGCTGGATGATTCTATGTATTACGGTCGCGGTGCCGGTAGAAAAGCTACCGCATCTGCAGTAGTGGGAGATGCGATGGCTGCAGCAGCCAGCATCGGTGCCTCTATTGCAAACGGACTGACCGAGGAGTTGGGAGATCTGGCGGAGATCGGGGGCTATCGTCAGCGCTATTTCCTGCGGCTGAAAGGCAGCAAGAGCGTACGCAAGGAAGAAGTAGAAAATGTTTTCGGTAAGGGACACATTGTTTTCGATGTGGAAAAGGATGAGTTCGGCTTCCTGATGGATGGCGAGATGGAAGAGGCGCAGTTTATCTCCAAAATGGAGCAGTTACAGGGCGTGATCGGTTTTATCCGCGTGCTTTAAGATATGTGAGTTAACCGTTTAACATAAAAGGAGGAATAACATGTTAATCGTGAAGAAATTTGGCGGCACATCGGTCGCCAACAAGGAGAGAATCCTGAATGTGTGCCGTCGTTGTGCAGACGAGTACCATAAAGGAAACGATGTGGTGGTAGTACTTTCCGCAATGGGAAAGATGACGGATGAGCTGATCGAGATGGCAAAGAATATCAACCCGAATCCGTCCAAACGAGAGATGGACATGCTGCTCACGACCGGCGAGCAGACCAGTGTGTCGCTGGCAGCAATGGCATTTGCTACCCTCGGCATTCCGGCAGTATCCCTGAATGCGTTCCAGGTATCTATGCATACCACTTCTGCTTATTCCAATGCGCGTCTGAAAAGGATCGATACCGAGAGGATCCGTCATGAGCTGGACCAGAGAAAGATCGTACTGGTGACCGGTTTCCAGGGCATCAATAAATACGGTGATTACACAACACTGGGGCGCGGTGGTTCCGATACTACGGCAGTAGCTCTGGCAGCGGCTCTGAAGGCAGATGCGTGCGAGATCTATACTGATGTGGATGGCGTATATACCGCTGACCCGCGTATCGTAAAGAAAGCCCGCAAGATGGAAGAGATCACTTATGATGAAATGCTGGATCTGGCAACTTTGGGTGCGGGCGTACTGCACAATCGTTCCGTGGAACTGGCAAAGAAATACGGCGTACAGCTGGTAGTGCGTTCCAGCTTAACAAATGAGGAAGGAACAGTAGTCAAGGAGGTAGTAAAAGTGGAAAGAATGTTGGTAAGCGGTGTAGCTTGTGACAAGAACTGTGCGAAGATCTCTGTGATCGGACTGAGCGACAAGCCGGGTTCGGCGTTCCGTCTGTTCGATGCGCTGGCACAGGCAAACATTAATGTGGATATGATCCTGCAGTCGGTAGGACGTGACAATACCCAGGATATCGCATTTACTGTGACCGGTGACAATGCGGATGATGCCATCAAGGTGATCGAAGAGAACCAGAAGCGTCTGGGCTATCAGAAGCTGGAGTGCGAGAAGGGTGTAGCAAAGGTTTCCGTAGTTGGTGCCGGTATGATGAGCAATCCCGGTGTGGCTGCAAAGATGTTTGAGTGCTTGTATAACTCCAACATCAACATCAAGATGATCTCCACTTCCGAGATCCGTGTAACGGTTCTGATCGACGAGAAGGAAGTAGAGCGCGCAATGAATGCGGCTCATGAGATCTTCGGTCTGGATGAAGCATAAAGAAATCGGTCAATTTCATTAAAAAATGCTTTGAAAGCAGGCATCCTTGTAACGGATGTCTGTTTTTTTACTCTTATAAAATGAATGTAAAACTTGATAAAAAACAGCAAAATGTATTGACAAATTCGGAAAATATGATAAGATTAATACATAACAACAACAAAGAGTTGTTGATCACATAGAGGATCCGGAAGACTTGGAGAAAGATGTGATAAGAACCTTACAACAGAAAGAGAGGTACAGTCCACCGGAAACGTAAGTAATGTATCCTAAGGGGATGGCCATAGCGCAGAGGCCGGAGAACGGGGTGGGAGCCCACAAGGACCGAAGCAGGACGGAGCGAACCGGAAGGGTACGAAGGATCGGAGGAGTAGCTTATTTAGGTTTCATCGACTTGGCAGCGATGTACATATTCCAACCGCTGCAGCAGGAGTGCAAAGATGGAGGATGATAGGCGGCGAATCTGAGAGGCAGGTCAACTGAATATCGAGAGTCCGCACAAAATCTTGTGAGAAACGGACGACAAGACTTTCACCAGGAGGTATGGTCCATTGGATAGTGAAACCGTATGAAAGCCCTTGCAGATCAGAATAATCGGATTTGCAAGGGCTTTCATCATGCGCTTTGCCACTTCCCCTTGCTATTTCCCGGTGTGCGTGGTATTATGGTAAACATGGTTTTTGTTTACATAAATATAAATAATGTAATGAAAGCACATTGATTCAGATTTCGGGGGAGTGATCCGGGATGGCGAACGATAACGAGAAAGATAAGGATAAAAGTACGGAGAAAAATAAGGAAAAAAAGGAAGACCGCAGGGCATACCGGCGGAAAAGAAGGATACGCAATCAGATCCTGGCTTATGTGGTTCTGATCCTGCTGGTGGCGGCAGTGGTTCTGGGCGGCATTCAGCTGATCCATATGCTGGCGGGCAAATGGAGCGGACAGGCGGGAAATGAGACGCAGACAGATCCGGTTGCGCAGGCAGAAGAAACGGAAACACCAACGGAAGAGCCCGGAGTGATCTCTACACCGGATCCGGTAGAGGATTTTTCGGAGCCGGAACCGACGGAAGCAGAACCGGAAGAGCCGGCACTGGATCCGGCGCTGCAGGCTCTGTTGGACGGGATGACGATCGAGCAGAAGGTGGACGGGCTTTTTATTGTGAGTCCGGAGGCCCTTACCAATGTGGAACGCGCGACCAAGGCAGGAGACGGTACCAAGGCAGCTTTGGGGCAGTATGCGGTAGGCGGGATCCTATATAGTACTAATAATGTGACCGGTGCGGATCAGTTCAAAGATATGATCAGTACGACCAAGGATATGTATCGGGAACTGTATTCGCGCAATGTACTGTGCATAGTACGGGAAGAGGGCGCACTGAATACGGTAGCAGGTAATATGACCAAGGTGGAAGCAGCCGCCTCCGCATCTGAGATCGGAGAGTCCGGAAATCGTGAAAATGCTTCAGAAGCATTTCAAACCATCGGTAATTATCTGAGTGAGTATGGGATTGATGTGGATCTGGCTTCGATCGCAGCGGTAAAAACGGAGGAGAACAGCTATCTGAAGGATCGCTGCTACAGTGATGATGCAGATATTGCGGCATCCATGACCGGCGCAGCGGTGGAAGGCATGCTTACGACGAATACACTGCCTTGTCTGGCAGCATTTCCGGGAGAAGGTGGCCTGAGCACAAATCCGGATAAAGGTGCCGGCAGCACCGATAAGACTATGGAGGATCTGCAGGCTTGTGAGTATCTTCCGTTCCGTTCCGGTATCGAAGCAGGTGTGCCTATGGTGATGGTCAGCGCGATGCAGGTGCCGGCGTCCGGGGAAGACCTGCCTTGTATGCTTTCGGAGGCGATGATCACGCAGGAGCTTCGTTCGGAGCTTGGTTTTGAAGGCGTGGTGATCACAGCACCCCTGGAACAGATCCCGTCTTCGGCGGGGATCGACTGCGGCAGCGCGGCAATACAGGCATTGCAGGCCGGAGCGGATATGATCGTGGTATATAAGCACGATCACTATGAGGAAGCCAGAGAGGCGTTGCTTGCGGCGGTAAATGACGGCAGCCTTACGGAGGAACGTATCAATGAATCCCTAATCCGTATCTATACGATGGAACTGGATCGGATGTAAATTTTGTCGAAAAATACGGAAGAAACGCTGAATAAAGCTTACAAAAAACTTTTTTGAAAAAATTAAAAAAAGTGTTGACAAGAAATGATTTCCGATGTAGAATAACTCTTGTCGTTCGGACAGAGAAAAGTTCGATAGACGGAAATCAAAAATGCGATAGTGGTGCAGTTGGTAGCACACGACCTTGCCAAGGTTGAGCTCGCGGGTTCGAGTCCCGTCTATCGCTCGAAAAAAGGTGCTGAGAGATTCAGCACTTTTTTACTAAAATTAAAAAGTTTTATTGAAAACTTTTCAGGTATGATTTCTTATGACGGACTTCACGCTTTTGTTTGGGGATGTTTGGGGGCAAAAAACAGCGGCAAAGGGAGTGGAGAAGATGATCAGAAGAACCATCAGAGTAGAAAAAGAGTTTGGCACCGATATCATTCCGTATCTGGTGCAGTCTGCATGCCATTACGATTGCGCGTTGCGGATTGAGTCGGAAGAAAAGAACATTAACATGAAGAGTATCATGGGCATGACGATCCTGCACTTTGCCAAGGGTTGCAGTTTTGATCTGATCGCCGACGGGATGGATGAGCAGAGAGCCGTACATGAGCTGGCAGGCTGCTTTGAATGATACCTATGGACATGCGATAGAAAAGTACAATAAATTGTACAATAAAAGCAACAGCAGGTTATGGCTGTTGCTTTTTTTATATTTCAGATGCATCAAAGCACGGAAATAGGGATGTTTTGAAACATAAAAAACCGAAAAGTGCTGATAATACTAGGTTTACGTAACGCACATGTACTCCTAAACCACTAAATATGGCGTATCGGGAACGAAAAAATCCCCGACATCTAGCGGTTGACAGATAGCAGGAAACAAGGTATTATACATAAATATTACAAAAATGTTACGAATTGTTACGAAAAGATTATGAAGAAGAAAACAATAGTAACTGCTTTACTGGCATTGCTGTTGAGCGCAGGAATCTTCGGCGTCGGCAGCAACCGGGGAGAGGCGGCAGATGAATATATGTATGAGGTACTGACCCGTGCGAACATGCGCAAGGAGCCTTCCGTTGAGGGCCAGTGGGTGATGACGGTACCGAACGGTGCATTTGTTTCCAAGATTGGTACCGAGACCAACGGATACAGTCTTGTGGAATATCTGGGAACAAAGGGCTATGTGTATTCCAACTGTCTGAAGCGCAGTGGTGAGCAGACGGAAGTGGAGATCAGTGTGGTAGCTTCCGCACAGACCAACAGCACCGCAGCACACGAGGCAGCTGCTACCAGAACCGCCACGGTCAGCAATGCGAACACGGCGGGGACCATGTTTTCCAGAGTATCCTACTCACCGGCGGTCAGTCGTTCCGTAAGCAATGTTTCTATCAAGCCGGTAGAGATCCGGCTTTCGGTAACCAATAATGTAAATTTCCGGAGCGGGGCATCCTCTTCCAGCAAACGCTTGTCGCTGGTTCCGAGAGGAAGCGAAGTGATCTATCTGGATGATGGCGAAAACGGTTTTTATCATGTGCGCTATGAGGGACAGGAAGGTTACATCTACGGTCGTTGTATGGATTTGAGCACATTGGACAGCCAAAAGGCTGCAGCGGTATCCAGAACCAGCACAAGTACAAGCAGTGAGTCGACTCGCAGAACGGCAGCAGACGCACAGCGGATGACCATGGGCACCTCTCTTCTTGCTGTCGGCAGAGTACATACGGTAGATACCCAGAAAGTGACGACTACGGCGACAGAAGCGATGGCACAGGAAGCGGCCAAGCCTCAGCAGGCGCCAGTAGTACAGATCAATCATCCGGCAGCAGTTACTCCGGAGATCTCGTACCAGATCGGTGTGATGACCTCTATGCGAAGCACCCCGGATGAGTCCGACAATCTGATGGCAACCCTGCCGATGGGCGCTGATGTAATGGTATTGGGAACGCAGGGTGGATACACGATGGTACAGTACGACGGTATGGTCGGCTATGTTCTGGGTGAGCATGTGGTGGATTCCGTGGATTACGCAAAGCTAAACGGTCAGGCAGTGCTCTTTACCTGTACGGCATATTGCACTTGTCAGAAGTGTTGTGGGCAGTTCAGTCCTGAGGTGACCGGCAGAGAAGCGCATACGGCTACAGGCACGATCCCGACGCAGGGACGTACCATTGCAGTGGATCCTTCGGTCATTCCGTATGGCAGTCATGTATCGATCGAAGGAATGGGTACCTATATTGCGGAAGACTGCGGTGGCGGTGTCAAGCGGGATCACATTGATATCTATTTTGACAATCACGAGGATGCTGTAAAATTCGGAACCAAGCGTCTGTATGTAACAATCGAACCAAAATAAAAACAGAAGAATAAATCAGGGACAGCCGGTCAAAAAGATCGGCTGTTTTTTCTGTTTTTATATGGCGGGATCCTTGCAGTTGGTGTATAATCAAACTATGAGCACATACAGAAAATTGTTGTTTATCATTAACCCGCGTGCGGGGATCCGAAAAAGGGACAGTGCCTTAAGTGATATTATCCTAACCTTTTCGGATTACGGATATGAGACCATCGTCTGCTTTACCAGAGAAAGCGGGGATGCAGTGCATCTGGTGGAGGAACATGTGGATGATGCGATCGACCGTATCGTCTGTATGGGAGGAGACGGTACCTTAAACGAGGTGATCGCTGGTTGCCGTAATATTTCATGGGACAAGCCATTGGGCTATATTCCGGCAGGCTCTACCAACGATTTTGCGGCCAGTCTGGGACTGCCCGCCGATCCGGTAGAAGCGGCGGAGCGGGTGATGACCGGTCAGGTGCATCGGCTGGATATCGGGAGATTTAACGGCAGGCATTTTGTGTACACGGCGTCCTGCGGTATCTTTACCAAGGTATCCTATGAAACGCCCCAGAGGTTCAAAAATCTGCTGGGACATTTTGCCTATCTTTTAGAGGGCATGAAGGACCTGACCAATCTGCATTCGCTGCATATGCGGATTTCGATGGAAGGGCATGTGTATGAAGATAATTATCTGCTGGTGGCGTTTTGCAATACCTTCTCTCTGGGAGGTGTGATGTCGCTGGACAGCTCACAGGTTGACCTTGGGGACGGATTCTTTGAGGTGCTGTTGATCTCCAGACCGCATGATCTGCTGCAGCTGCGGGCCATCGTGCAGGCGCTGCTGGAACAGAATTATGACGGAACACCACATATCACATTTTGCAAGACGGACCAGGCAACGATCACCTGCAGCAAGTCGCCGGACTGGGCACTGGACGGTGAGCATGGGATCGGCAGAGATGTAAATAAATTTGAAGTGGTATCGGGAGGCATCCGGATGATCTATTAATACAGCCCGGGGGCATGATAGGAGGGTTACATATGAAGCTGACATTTATCGGGGCGGATCACGAGGTAACGGGAAGCTGTCATTACATTGAGGCCTGCGGAAAGCACATCCTGCTGGATTATGGTATGGAGCAGGGGACAAATGTATATGAGAACGCAGAATTGCCGGTAGAGGAAGGGCTGATCGACTATGTGCTGTTGTCACACGCACATATCGACCATTCCGGTCTTCTGCCGCTTTTGTATGCCAGAGGGTTCCGGGGACAGATCATGGCGACGGATGCCACGGTGGATCTGTGCTCCATAATGCTGCGTGACTGTGCGCATATCCAGATGCAGGAGGCTGAATGGAAAAACCGTAAGGCGCAGCGTAGTGCGGCAAATCAGGTGGAACCGCTTTATACGATGGAAGATGCGATTGGTACGATCCGACGGCTGATCCCGTTCCATTATGATGAGGTTTACGAGCTGTGCGAAGGCATACAGTTCCGCTTTACGGATGTGGGGCATCTGCTCGGTTCTGCCAGCATCGAATTGTGGATCACCGAAGGCAATGTGACAAAGAAACTGGTGTACTCCGGTGATATCGGTAATAAAAAGAGCACACTGATCCGGGATCCACAGTATGTGAAGGATGCGGACTATGTGATCATGGAATCGACCTACGGTACCCGCTATCACACCACGGAACGCCCGGATTATGTAAAGGAACTGGCAGAGATCATTACGGCGACCCTGAAAAAAGGCGGCAATCTGGTGATCCCGTCCTTTGCGGTGGGCCGTACCCAGGAGATGCTGTATTATATTCGGGAGATCAAGGAACGGGGACTGGTGCCGGAGTTTCCGGATTTCCCGGTCTATGTGGACTCGCCGCTGGCCGTAGAGGCAACGGAAGTCTTTACAAAAAATGTGGAAAACTGCTTCTCGGAGGAAGCACTGGCACTGGTGCACAAGGGCATCAATCCCATCACATTTCCGGGACTGAACTTAAGCATTACCAGCGATGAATCCAAGATGATCAACTTTGATTCCACGCCGAAGGTCATCATCTCGGCTTCCGGTATGTGTGATGCCGGTCGTATCCGACACCACCTGAAGCATAATCTGTGGAGAAGTGATTCTACGATCCTTTTCGTAGGTTATCAGGCCATAGGTACCCTGGGGCGTATTATCATTGATGGGGAAAAAGAGGTGAAGCTCTTTGGCGAGACCATTGAGATCCGGGCAGAGATCATGCAGATGGCGGGCTTAAGCGGCCATGCGGACAAGAACGGCCTGCTGGAGTGGCTGCAGAATATCGGCGAGAAACCGCAGCGTGTATTTGTGGTACATGGGGATGATGACAATGCGAACCTGTTTACCGATTGCCTGCGTAACGAATATGGCTACGAGGCCTATGCACCGTACAGCGGTACCAGCTTTGATCTGGCAACCAACAGTTTCATCACCGAGGCAGCTGGTATTCCGGCAAAGAAGAAGGCGAAACGTATCTCCGATGTCTTCCAGAGACTGGTGGCAGCGGGACAGCGCCTGCTGGCAGTCATTTACAAAAACGAAGGCGGTACCAACAAGGATCTGGGCAAGTTTGCGGATCAGATCAATTCGCTGGCCGATAAATGGGATAAATAAAATCTTCGTTCTCCTTTCTAAGAGAGCCCTGCTTCCCGGTATTTTTGGGGGCAGGGCTCTTGACATTTGAATTATGTCTATTTTTTCATTTGGAATGGGGGATCTGCGGGGTATCCGCCTTTTAGTTTCTGCATACCGCGTTGTACGGCATCTTTGGAGGTTTTCCAGTCGGCTTGGGCGTTGCGGTAGTCAAACTTTTCGATCAGCCAGTTGACATCCTCCTGCATACGGTCCAGATTTCGCTGCATCAGGGGGAGCATCATATCATAGAATTCCTGCAGTTCCGAGCCGGAGAGTCTGGCATCGGCGCCGGCGCAGAGATCCCCGAAATGTGTGAGACAGAAGCCTTTGCTGTTTTTGATCTTTTGTCGGAACGCCTCGTCGTTTTTGAACATCACAAAGAAGGTATCGATATAGCGCTCATAGATCTCCTGGCTGTGGCGGCAAACATAACAGCTGCGTTCTTTGGCGTGTACCCAGTTTACCAGATTGTTTTCAGCGGTTTTTTTCTTCAGTTTGTCCGCAAGGCTTAATTTGCCGGGGCGGAAGCGCTTCACTTCGTCCTCAAATTCCTTTCGGATATTCATATAGTGTGTTTTCAGGATCCAGCCATTGCCCAAAGTGTTCCCGTAATCAAACATCATCTTGAAGTGGTCACGGCAGAACCCCTGCACATCGGTAACGGCACGCACATCGCTTTCCATATAAGAGGCGCATGAGCCCAGCACAAAATCCAGGCTATCCTGCTCTAAGGAGCGCTCCACAAAGCAAAAAGCACATTCGTCGTCGGCGTTGACCGCATCATTTAACGGGATGGTGTAAAGCTGTTCTTTCATATCGGTGAGATCCCCCTTATAAAAGTCATTTTTCTCATGTTATCGAAAAGGCATGGATTCGTCAATTGTTTAAAAGATTTGATTTTTTTGTGTTTTGCTTGTTTTTGGCAGGACAAAATGGTATAGTATAATCTATTGTAATTATTCAGAATAGGCCGAAGCACTTGCTGCTGAGGGCGTACGAATACATCTTCAGGAGGCTTTGATTATGGAATCCTATATGGAGTATATGGTAAAAAAGGAAACGACCGGCAAGGATAAGGCCGTGCGCGGGATCTGCTATGTGGTGATCGCGCTGGTGGTGGTAGCGGCGCTGCTCTTCGGTATGCCGATCCTGTTTGTGGCGGCATTGATCCTGGGGATGGTGTATCGTTATTTGATCTATCCGATGACGGATCTGGAGTATGAGTATATGTATTGTGACAAGCAGATCACGGTTTCCAAGATCATGGCAAAGGAAAAGCGCAAGGATGTGGCGACCTATGATCTTGAGAAAATGGAGCTGCTGGCACCGGCCAATTCTTACCGGCTGGCGGATTATAAAAACCGCGAGATGACTATTGTGGATTACTGGAGTCTGAGCCAGGACGAAGATCACATACCATTTGCGTTGATCTATGAAGGAAAGAGTAAAATACTGCTTGACTTACCCGCAGATTTTGTTAAGATAGTACAAAACAATGCACCAAGAAAAGTATTTTTTGACTAAAAAATCTCAGGTTAGCAGAAAAGAAAGGAGAGGGAAAAAGTGGGAAAGATTATTGGAGACGGAATTACATTTGATGATGTGCTGCTGGTACCCGGGTATTCGGAAGTGATCCCGAATCAGGTGGACCTGTCAACACATCTGACGAAAGAGATCAAACTGAACATTCCGGTGATGAGCGCCGGTATGGATACAGTTACCGAGCACCGTATGGCGATCGCGATGTCACGTCAGGGTGGTATCGGCATCATTCACAAGAATATGTCGATCGAGGCACAGGCAGATGAGGTGGATAAGGTGAAACGTTCGGAGAACGGCGTTATCACAGATCCGTTTTCGCTCTCTCCGGATCATACATTAGCAGATGCAGACGCGCTGATGGCAAAATATCGTATCAGCGGCGTACCCATCACGGAAGGCCGTAAACTGGTCGGTATCATTACCAACCGTGATCTGAAATTCGAAACCGATTTTTCTAAGAAAATCCGTGAATCTATGACCAGTGAAAACCTGGTTACCGCAAAGGAAGGCATTACATTGGAGGAGGCAAAGAAGATCCTGGCTGCTTCCAGAAAAGAAAAGCTTCCGATCGTGGACGACGACTTCTCTCTGAAGGGTCTGATCACCATCAAAGATATCGAAAAAGCGATCAAATATCCGCTGGCTGCAAAGGATGCACAGGGCAGACTGCTTTGCGGTGCGGCAGTAGGTATCACCGCCAATGCACTGGATCGTGTGGATGCGCTGGTAAAGGTAGGTGTGGATGTGGTTGTACTGGATTCCGCACACGGACATTCTATGAATGTGATCAACTGCGTAAAGATGATCAAGGAAAAATATCCGAAGCTGCAGCTGATCGCAGGTAATGTAGCTACCGGCGAGGCAACCAAGGCTCTGATCGAAGCCGGTGTGGATGCAGTCAAGGTTGGTATCGGACCGGGTTCCATTTGTACGACCCGTGTGGTGGCCGGTATCGGTGTACCACAGATAACGGCGATCATGGATTGCTATGCAGTAGCAAAAGAATATGGTATCCCCATCATCGCTGATGGCGGTATCAAGTATTCCGGTGATATCACCAAGGCGATCGCAGCAGGTGGCAGCGTATGTATGATGGGTTCCATCTTTGCAGGCTGCGATGAGAGCCCGGGAACCTTTGAGCTGTTCCAGGGGCGTAAGTACAAAGTATATCGTGGTATGGGTTCCATTTCCGCTATGGAGAACGGCAGCAAGGATCGTTACTTCCAGGAAAATGCCAAGAAGCTGGTGCCGGAAGGCGTGGAAGGCCGTGTCGCATACAAGGGTACGGTGGAAGATACCGTATTCCAGCTGATGGGCGGTTTGAGAAGCGGTATGGGCTATTGCGGAGCGCAGAATATCACAACACTGCAGGATACCGCACGCTTCATCAAGATCTCGGCGGCATCCTTAAAGGAAAGCCATCCGCATGACATTCAGATCACCAAGGAAGCGCCGAACTACAGCGTAGACGATGATTGATCTTCTGAAACAATGAAATAGAAAGAGCGGATCTATAGTATCCGCTCTTTTTGCTGAAAAGGGGAAAAATTTTGGCGGCAACCTTTCGACGTGTAGAAAAAAAATATCTTTTAACGGCAGAACGGTGTATGGAGCTGATGGCGCGGATCCGTGATCAGATAGTGCCGGATGAGTACAGCGACTATACGATCAGCAATGTGTATTTTGATACGGATTGCAGCGACCTGATCCGTACTTCGATCGAAAAACCGCCATATAAGGAAAAGCTGCGCCTTCGAGCTTACGGAACTCCGGGACCTGAGGATGAGGTTTTTCTGGAAATGAAGAAAAAGTGGGACGGTGTGGTTTATAAACGGCGTGTGGAGCTGCCCTACCGGGTGGCACAGTCATATCTGGAGGAAGAGATCTATCCGGAGGCGTATGACTGCCAGATCCTGCGGGAGATCGACCATATGATATGTCATTATGAGCTGAAACCGCGACTTTTTCTGGCGTATGACCGGCTGGCCTATGTATTAAAAGAAGACCGTACAATCCGCTTTACCATCGACCGGAATATACGCAGCCGCAGGGAACACATCTGCCTCGGAGACGGAGATGACGGGGAGCTTTTGTATGAAGACGGCAGAAAACTGCTGGAGATCAAGGCGCCGTTAGCGTTACCACTCTGGTTTGCACAGACATTAGCGGAGATGAAGATCTTCCCGCAATCCTTTTCTAAATACGGAAGAATTTACGAAGACAATCTTGCGGGGTAGGAGAATAATATGTTTACCAGTTATTTAGTAAATGCAGCAGGAGAGCTGACCGCTGAAGGCGCTCTGATCAGTCTGCTGGCATCCATGATCTGTGGTCTGGTGATCGCAGCGCTCTATATGGTGCGATCCGATTACAGCAAAAACTTTGTGATCGCTCTGGTGATCCTGCCGGCGCTGGTGCAGGTGGTGATCACGGTGGTTAATGGCAATCTGGGAGCATCCGTTGCCGTGATGGGGGCCTTTTCCCTGGTCCGTTTCCGTTCGGCGCCGGGCAGCGCAAAGGACATTACAGCCATCTTCTTTGCCATGGCGGTAGGCCTGGCCAACGGTATGGGCTATGTCCTGTACAGTGCAACGGTGGTCGGCGTGGTTGGCGTGATCTATCTGCTCCTGACACTCAGTGCATTTGGCGAGCGTGGCGTAAAGGAAAAGCATCTGAAGGTACTGATCCCGGAGAGTCTGGATTATACTACGGTATTTGATGATGTATTTGCAAAATATGTGAAAAGGTCGGAATTGACTAAGGTGAAGACCACCGATCTGGGAAGCATTTTTGAGCTGAATTATCAGATCACTTTAAAAGACGCAAAACAGGAAAAAGAGTTTCTGGATGCCCTGCGCACCAAAAACGGCAATCTGACGATCATCTGCAGCCGGCCGGTCAATCGTGCCGTGGAAGAGATCTGAGGATGACATGATCGCCTGCAATATGATATAATGCTTAAGGTCCCCAATTCTTCGCAGGAGCCGGGCAACCGGTCGGCTGTGTCCAGTCTCAAACATTAATCGCGCTGTGAACACGAGCCGGTTGGGGATTTTTTGTTATCGGAGGATATTATGGCACATAAACTGGAAGAACAGATCAACGGATTGGTGGATGCCTACCTGGAGGACTATGCCCAGGGAAAGGATATCGATAAAGTAGACAGCTTTGATCATCCGGATAAAGAGACCATCGTTGATATTTTGAATAAACTGCAGAGGATCGTATTTCCCGGTTTCTTCAAGAACCGGACATTTAAGGTTTATACGGTCCGAAATGACATCTCCATGCAATTGGAAGATATCCTGTTTCACCTCATCCGGCAGCTGGTAGTGGTATTGCCGTATGGGGAGGCCTATACAGGATTGTCTTCGGAAGAGTTGAACGATAAAGCAGAGGAGCTGGCGTTTGCTTTTCTGCATCGTATCCCGAAAGTGCGGGAGTATATTGAAACGGATGTACAGGCAGCCTTTGACGGTGATCCTGCGGCGTTTTATAAAGATGAGATTATCTACACCTACCCGGGGCTATATGCGATCTTTGTAAACCGTATCGCACACGAGCTGTATCTGCTGGGGGTACCCCTGATCCCGCGTATTATGACCGAGCATGCGCATTCACTGACCGGGATCGACATCAACCCGGGAGCGACTATCGGCAAATATTTCTTTATCGACCATGGTACCGGTATCGTTGTGGGTGAGACCACCGAGATCGGCGATAATGTCAAGATCTATCAGGGCGTGACGCTGGGGGCATTGTCCACCAGGGGCGGGCGAAGCCTCAATAATAAGAAGCGTCATCCCACCATCTGCAACAATGTGACCATCTATTCCGGCGCATCTATCCTGGGCGGTGAGACCGTGATCGGGGAAAATGCGGTGATCGGCGGTAACTGCTTTATCACGAAATCGATCCCGGCGGGGGCAAAGGTGTATATCCGCAGCCAGGAGCTGGTCTATAAGTATGCGGATGGTAATGCTTCACACAGTGAAGATCTGGATTCGGACGAAAGCTGGTTTTATATCATTTAATGGCAACGCAAAAAAGAAAAATCCAACATTGGCAGTTTGTGGCAGTTGCACTGGTGGTTTATGATGCCATCGTGCTGAATCTGTCTTATTTTCTTGCGCTCTGGCTGCGTTTTGACTGCCGTATCAGTATGATCGAGAAGGATTATATCGATGCGTATGTGCACTTTACACCCATCTATATGATCCTGGCACTTTTGATCTTCTGGAAGTGCGGCCTGTATAAGGCGATGTGGCGATATGCCAGCTTTATGGAGCTGGAGCGGATCGTGCTGGCCACGGGCATCACATTTGTGATCCATACCGTTGGGGCCTGTGTTTCCGTACTTCTGAATTCCCCGGAATACTGGCGTATGCCCTGGTCTTACTATCCGGTCGGCATCATGATCCAGTTCCTGATGGTGCTGGCTGCCCGTTTTTCTTATCGTTTTGTGCTGCTGGCCAAGGGACATCAGTTGAAGAATTCTGCCGAGTATCACCCGGTCATGCTGATCGGCGCCGGTAGTGCGGGGCGTGCGATCCTGCATGATATGAACCGCTTTGCATCCGGCAATGACCGCGTGGCATGCATTATCGATGACGATGCCAATACATGGAACCGTTCCATAGACGGCGTACCTATTGTGGGCGGCCGGGACGATATTCTGAATAACTGTAAAAAGTACAATATCGAGAAGATCTATATCGCGATCCCGTCGGCCAGCGCTGAGGCAATCCGTGATATCTTAAATATCTGTAAGGAAACCGACTGCAGCTTAAAGCTTCTGCGCGGGATGTATCAGATCGTGGAAGAAGAGAATATCACGGTCCGTGATCTGAAGGATGTGTCCATCGAAGATCTGCTGGGACGCGATCCCATCCGTGTGGAGATGCAGGAGATCTATGATTTTATCAGTGGCAAGCGTATCATGGTGACCGGGGGCGGCGGATCCATCGGTTCGGAGTTGTGCCGTCAGGTGGCAAA
Source organism: Lachnospiraceae bacterium (assembly GCA_017526985.1). Lineage (GTDB taxonomy): Bacteria > Bacillota > Clostridia > Lachnospirales > Lachnospiraceae > NK4A136. Next base: position 6,630 of record JAFXQR010000129.1, on the reverse strand, counting down.
GCATGATCCGAAGGAACTCATCATTTTTGATGTGTATGAGAACAATGCGTACGAGATCCAGCAGGAACTGCTGCGGGAGCATCCGGAGCTGAACCTCACGGTGCTGATCGGATCGGTGCGGGATTCCAGAAGACTGAACGAAGTATTTGCAAAATACCGTCCGGAGATCGTCTATCATGCGGCAGCGCATAAGCATGTGCCTCTGATGGAAATGAGCCCGGCGGAAGCGGTCAAGAACAATGCCATCGGTACCTATAAGACGGCCTATGCGGCTATGGCTTACGGTGTGAAGCGCTTTGTGCTGATCAGTACGGACAAGGCGGTGAATCCCACCAATGTGATGGGCGCGACCAAGCGTCTGTGTGAAATGGTGGTGCAGACCTTTGATGCCAAGATCAAAGCAGGACGGGCAGGAGATCTGAAGGCACTGTATTCCCATATGCATACAGGGGATGAACCGGCTTTGAAGGAGACACCGCAGACGGAATTTGTTGCGGTGCGTTTCGGAAATGTTCTTGGCTCCAATGGCAGCGTGGTACCTTTGTTCAAAGAACAGATCGCGCATGGCGGTCCGGTGACGGTGACACATCCGGACATCATCCGCTATTTTATGACGATCCCTGAGGCCGTGAGCCTGGTGTTGCAGGCAGGCACCTATGCAAAAGGCGGCGAGATCTTTGTGCTGGATATGGGCAGCCCGGTAAAGATCGACACTCTGGCGCGCAACCTGATCAAACTCTCGGGTCTGCGGCCGGATGAGGATATCAAGATCGTATATACCGGCCTGCGTCCCGGTGAAAAAATGTATGAAGAAAAACTGATGGAAGAGGAAGGCATGCAGACCACACCGAACCATCTGATCCATATCGGCAATCCTATCGCTTTTGATGAGGATCGCTTTCTTGCGCAGCTGGAGGCGCTGATGCGTGCGGCATACGAAGGAGAAGGCGATATCCGGCAGCAGGTGGCAGAGATCGTCGGTACTTACAAAGTTGCGGAAAACTAAGCTTGTTCCGCAACCTGCAGTAGCGGTAATGCTACAAAACAGTTCTTGTTCCCCAGCCGGATTTGATATATTATATATTTTGAAGGCGTAGGTTTTGGGGGTGATCATATGGATTCCAGTCGAATTGAAGGATTGTGGGACTGCTCTTATTGTGCACAGAAAGGTATCCGGGCGCGCTTTGACCGATGCCCGGGGTGTGGTGGTGCCAGACTGGCGGATACCACCTTTTACCTGCCGACCGATACACAGGCGGCAACACTGACACAGGAAGAAGCAGCGAAGACATCGCAGGGGCCGGACTGGCTGTGCGCTTATTGCGGCTGTCTGAATCATTCGGAAGATACGGTATGCCGGGGCTGCAGTGCGGACCGGGCGGAGGCAAAGGATAATTACGGAACCCTTCATGCATCCACCGGAGGTGCCGGTTATGAGCAGACACTGGCGGCGCAGATGCAGGATCAGAAAAAAGGCAATGCCGGTATTTTTCAGGGGCTGGCGGATCTGTTCCGTAAGAAGTAAGGAGAACGAGGAATGGCAAAGCAACTGGTGGTGGATCTGTACGGCTGCGGGGAAGTGATCGATGATCCCGAAGCCATCAAAGAGATCGCACACAAGGCAATCCAATATGTAGGAGCCGAGATCGTGGAGGAATGTATCCACGAATTCGAACCCATCGGCGTGACCTATTTCGCGGTCATTACCACATCGCATTTTTCCGTGCACACATGGCCGGAATACGGCTACGCGGCGGTCGATATCTTTTCATGTACGGATACGGTGCTGGAAGGGATCTCGGAAATGCTGCAGGAGCTGTTCGGAGCCAAAGAAGTCAAAACACAGCTGGTAGAGCGTGATATATCGAATCATCAGTAATAGGTTAAAGGAGAAGAGATGGATTACAGGGTAGGTACAAAACTTAGGATCCGGGATCTGGAATGCAAGGTCATTGGCTTCATCGAGTATGCCAATATGAACGACGGATACAAGCGCTGGAAGGAATACCGTCTGCAGACCAACAAGGGGGAATTCTGGCTGTCCGTGGACGATGTTTATAAGGAGTATTCCATGTCGTTTCCAGCCAATGACATCCGGGGCAATATCGGTCCGGAATGGCATAAGGTGGACGAGGGCAAGCAGAAGGTTATGTCCTACGGCGGCTATGTAGATGTGGATCCCGGTGAGACGGCAGGCTTCGTTGAGTTTGAAGATGCATCCGAAGAAAAGACATTATCGGTAGAGATCTGGGAGGACGGTACGGAGTATTCTTATGGTTACTATATCGAGCCCACCGAGATCGTTGTCACCGGTTTTGATGAGATAGCGGCCAAACGTTCAAATGGCAGCGGGGCCGGAGCCAAAGTATTTGTAGCCTTGTTTATCGCGTTTTGGTTATTTGGGGCATTTGCAAGTACGATCGGATCACTTTTCAACAGCCATTCCATCAAGAAATTTCTGGATAAATCCAGCCTGTATACCTATGTGACATCGATCACCGGACAGGAAAAACAAAAGGCAGATGTTTATGAGTATACAGTAAACGATACCACCGATAATGTCGCGATGAACATCATCAACGGTATCGACGGTTATACCGAATCGGTCACGCAGAAAGATGATGTATCGAATGATACCATTGCGATCCTGACCAAGAAGGAATACTGCCTGATCTACCATCCGGAAGGAATGGAAGATAAAGTATATGTTCAGATCTCCAGCCGCAAGTATGCGTACACTTCGGACAATGAGCCGTACCGCAGCTCGTCGTCCAACACCAGATGGTATCACAGTCACTATTATTCGACGGGCTATACGGCAGACTCGTCCAGTTTCGGAAATACGCCGTCAGCTTATAAGACCTATTCCGGCGATACCATCCACAATGTGGGTAACGGCTACTTTGATTCCTATTCCAACTCGGTAAGACAGAGCAGCATCAACAGCAGGAGTTCGTCCAGCGGCGGAGGAAAATAGCAGTACCCGTGGAATGAAACAAAAAGCAGGAAACATATATACGCAAACAATTTTAAGGAGGATTTGGAAATGGTAGCATTGGAACTTTTCGTGTATCTTGTGGTAGGACTGGCAGCGATGATGCTTGGTTATCTCATCATCGACCTGATCCATCCGGCAGATTTTCCGAAGGAGATCCAGGAAGGCAACAAGGCAGTTGGCTGGGTTTCCGCAGGTATCTATGCCGGACTCGGTTTCATTATCCGTTCTGCACTCATTTCCTTTGAGCGTTCCGAAGCACAGGAGCTGCTGCAGGGCGTGATCAGCACTGCAATTTATGCGGCAGTTGGTATCGTTGCATTTGTGATCGGCTATTTTACCGTGGACATCCTGAACAAAAAGTACAAGCTGAACGATGAGATCCTGCAGAAGAACGAAGCAGCAGGTCTGATGGTTTTCGGTATCTTTCTGGGGATTGCGTTTGTTGTAAGCGGTGTGATCCAGTAAGCACTCCGGCAATCCTTAAAGAGTAAAGGCAGTATAAATGAGTAAACAATACAGGCTTTTAATGCTGACGACGCTGATCATTTCAGGGTGTTCTATGTGCTATGAACTGATCATCAGCGCCGTCAGTTCTTACCTTTTGGGCAACAGTACGCTGCAGTATTCCGTGACCATCGGTCTGTATATGGCATCGCTGGGACTCGGAGCGTACATTTCCAAGTTTTTCAACAAGCATCTGTTCAATGTTTTCGTGACGATCGAGCTGGGGATCGGTGTGATCGGCGGCATCAGTTCGCTGATCCTTTTTCTTGCCAATATCTATGTACAGAACTATTCCGTAGTGATGTATATCGTGATCATCATCATCGGCACCTTTGCGGGGGCGGAGATCCCGGTCATGACGCGCATCATCGAGCAGGATGAGAACAATCTGAAAGTGACGCTCTCCTCGATTTTCAGTTTTGACTACATCGGTGGTTTGGTCGGAGCGATCGCGTTTCCGATGATCCTGCTTCCCAAACTCGGTTATTTTTCCACATCTTTTTTGTGCGGACTCTTAAATATCATTGCGGCATTGTTGATCATGTGGAAGTTTGGCGAGCGGGTAAAGCATATCAATCTGTACCGCGTCCTGGGGGTCGGACTTGCCGGGATGATGGTGTTTGGAATGGTCTTTGCGGACAATATCTCCAATGAGATCGAGGGCGGTTTGTATCAGGACAGAGTCATTCTGATCGAACAGACCCAGTATCAGAAGATCGTAATGACCAGGCATAAGGATGATGTGCGTCTGTTCATCGATGGCAATACGCAGTTTTCCACGGCGGATGAATATCGCTATCATGAGGCTCTGGTGCATGTGCCCATGAACGAATTGGACAAGCGGGAATCTGTTCTGATCCTCGGTGGAGGGGATGGTATGGCAGTTCGTGAAGTGCTGAAGTATGATGAAGTAAAGCATATCGACCTGGTGGATCTGGATGCGGAGATGATCCGGATCTGCAGTACCAATGAAAACATCACAAAGATCAATCAGAACAGTCTCACTTCGGAAAAACTGACGGTACATACCATGGATGCCTATGAATATCTGGAGGATTGTACGGACAAGTATGATCTGATCATTGTGGATCTGCCGGATCCCAATTCGGAAGTTCTCAATAAACTGTATTCCAATATTTTCTATCGTATGTGCGGCGGTGTATTAAGCGAGGATGGCGTACTGGTCGTCCAGTCCACCAGCCCGTATTACGCAACGGATGCCTTCTGGTGCATCAATAAGACCATCGAAAGTGAAGGATTTCAGGTAAAACCGTATCACCTGGAAGTGCCGGCTTTTGGCGATTGGGGCTTCAATATGGCCAGCCGTCGGGAACTGTCTGAAAACATCACCTTTGATGTGGAGACCAGATATCTGTCCGAGAACAATGTGGCAGCGCTGTTTTGTTTCGGAAAGGATGAGATCTCCGAAAATGTGGAGATCAATCACCTGACCAAACCGGTCCTGATGGACTACTATAACCGCGCCGAAGCTGCATGGAGATAACCTTTATAGGATCGATATTCCCCTTGACATATCCCGTGAAACACAAGAAAATAAAGCTATGAGGATCTTTTTGACACTGTTCACGCGCATCTTGAAGGGACACGCTTATGAGCGAAAAAAACTATCAGCTTTTGTTGGATCATAATCTTTATATCTTAAAGGCAGACGATGCTTTTTATGAGTATATCGGTCAGAATCGTCTGCTGTCATTAGACGATATCATCCCACCGCAGGACCTGCTGTTATTAAAAAATACACTGTTTGCTTTAAATCCCGGAGAAGGAAATCTCTGCTGTTTCCGCATGCGTGTCGCATCCGGAAAACTGAACTGGAATGCAGCCAATCTGCAAAAGGAAGATGAGGATAGCGGACAGATCCGTATGGAATTTGAAGATATCCAGTCCTTTCGTAAGGTAAAGGATTCCAGTGTGTTTGATCCCATGACGGGATTGTATAACAAGCAGGCCATTACCGATTATGCACACGAGATGGTGGAGCATCCGGGCAGGGGTTTCTATTTTTCACTGCTGGATATCGATCATTTTAAGCGTGTCAATGATACCCTTGGTCATAAAAAAGGGGATGAAGTCATCATCGATGTGGCGCATATGATCCGGGATATCGTAGGCGGCAACGGTCGCGTGGGTCGGATCGGCGGCGATGAGTTTATGCTTGTACTGGATCAGATCCATGAGAAATCGGCGCTGCGCGTTGTTATGAATGAACTGCGGGAATCCATTGAGCAGAAATACGCGGCCATGGAGGATGCGCTGCATATCACCATTTCCGTCGGGGTGACCCTATATCCGGACTACTCGGATGATTATGAAGAACTGTTCACTCTGACCGATAAGCTGCTTTATCGTGCCAAGGAAAAAGGCCGTAACCGCTATATCATCTATACGCCGGAGGTGCATGCACAGATCCGCGGCAAGGGTGAGGTAGTGTCGCAACAGTCCAAGGTGATCTATACGGAGAAGATGAAAAACCGTTTGATCATGGATCTTATGGACCACTTTTTGCTGACGGACAACACCAATATCCATGTGGCCATGAGAAATATCGTGATGGCCTATAATCTGGATGAGCTGCATGTGGTCTATGACGGAAATGAGACATCGCATTATGGTGTGCGCCAGGATCCCAATACCGAGGAAAAAATGAGTCTGACCTCCCGGGCCTTTCCGTTTTTGAATGCGATCGGGGATCTGTATAATGAGAACGATCTGTTCCTTCAGATCACGGAGGATTACACCGATGTGAAGGTGGAGGCGGTCAGGGACTATATGCAGAGTAATCAGCTGCGTTTTATGATGGTCTACCGTATGAAGGAAAGCAGAACACCCGGGCAGGTGATCTACATGAACGCTATCAACAGTGCATGCCGGCCGTCGGAATCGGATATGTCGGATCTGCTGTATTTTGCGCGTATGATGGAGCTGATCCTGAAAACAAGATGATCCGATTGGGAAAGGATTAGAGTAGCTGAAGTGAAAAAGTAAATTCCACTTTGCTTTGAGCAAAAACAGAGTGGAATTTAGTCTTGCAAGCACATTGGAAAATTCATAGAGATATAACTTTAACTGTAGAATTTAAAGACCGTCCGCCATCCTTGACAGAACCT
>JAFXQR010000003.1 GCA_017526985.1 Lachnospiraceae bacterium | reverse complement strand
AGGTGTGGTTACCATCAATATGCCGAGGATCGCATACCTGTCTGCAAACAAGGATGAATTCTACAAGCGTCTGAACCGTATGATGGACATCGCAGCACGCAGCCTCAAGGTAAAGCGCGGCGTCATCACCAAGCTGATGAACGAAGGACTGTATCCGTACACCAAGAGATATCTGGGTACCTTTGAAAACCACTTCTCCACCATTGGTCTGGTCGGAATGAACGAAGTGGGCCTGAATGCAAACTGGCTGCGCGCGGATATGACAAGTGAGAAGACCCAGGCATTCACCAAGGAAGTACTGAATCATATGAGAGAGCGTCTCTCCGATTATCAGGAGATGTACGGTGATCTGTATAACCTGGAGGCAACTCCGGCAGAGAGTACATCCTATCGTCTGGCAAAGCACGACAAGGCAAAATGGCCGGGCATCAAGACCGCAGGTCACGAAGGAGATATCCCGTATTACACGAACTCTTCCCACCTGCCGGTAGACTTTACATCCGACATTTTCGATGCGTTGGATATCCAGGATGAGCTGCAGACGCTGTATACTTCCGGTACCGTATTCCACGCATTCTTGGGCGAGAAGCTGCCGGATTGGAAGGCAGCGGCGAAACTGGTACGTACCATCGCAGAGAATTACAAGCTGCCGTACTACACACTGTCTCCGACCTATTCGATCTGCAAGGATCACGGTTATATCGCAGGAGAAGTAAAAGAGTGCCCGCACTGCGGCAAGAAGACCGAGATCTATTCCCGTATCACCGGTTACTATCGTCCGGTACAGAACTGGAACGACGGTAAGCTGCAGGAATATGCAAACCGTGTTGAGTATGATATCGAGAACTCTTCTTTAAAGAGACCGACCACAGCAGTGGTGACTATGGGGGATCCGTTTGATGACAATGCAGAGGTGACCTTCTCCGAGCCGGAGGAGGTACGCTATCTGTTCACCACAAAGCAGTGCCCGAACTGCAAACTGGCAAAGGAATACTTGAAGAATGTTTCCTATATTCCTATTGATGCGGAGGAGAATCCGGAGCTGGCCTATAAGTATAAAGTACGCCAGGCACCGACGCTGGTGGTGGTCAATAAGGATCAGATCCGTAAGTTTGCCAATGCATCCAATATCAAGAAATTTGCGGAAGATCTGGCATTGGTAGGTGTTTAAGAACAGCGAAACAGATATTTTCCACAGCCCGCCGAGAAGGCGGGCTGTTTTGGGAAATATTGCATATCACAAATAAGGAGAAAAACAATGATTGACAAACTGGTAGAAAAAATCAAAAAGACAGAGGCGCCTATCGTTGTCGGCCTGGATCCGACCATGAAGCTGATCCCGCCGCAGCTTTTGGAAGCGGCATATAAGGAGCAGGGCGAGACACCGGAGGCGGTAGCGGAAGCAATCTTCGAATACAATAAAGGTCTGGTGGATGCAGTCTATGATCTGATTCCGGCGGTAAAACCGCAGATCGCGATGTATGAGACCTTCGGTATCCCGGGACTGATCGCTTTTGATAAGACCGTAAAATACTGCAAGGAAAAGGATCTGGTGGTGATCGGTGATATCAAGCGCGGTGATATCGGTTCTACTTCGGAAGCGTATGCACAGGGACATCTGGGGAAGGTGGTACTGGGCGGCAAGGAATACCGTGGATTTGAAGAGGACTTTGCAACGGTCAATCCGTATCTGGGAACAGATGGTGTGAAGCCCTTCGTAAAAGTGTGTGCGGAAGAGAATAAGGGTATCTTCGTATTGGTGAAGACCTCCAATCCGTCCAGCGGTGAGTTCCAGGATCGCGAGATCGACGGTCGCCCGTTGTATGAACTGGTTGGTGAAAAGGTCGTAGAGTGGGGATCGGAAGTGATCGGCAAGTGTGGTTACAGCGCTGTTGGCGCGGTGGTTGGTGCTACCTATCCGGAGCAGGGCAAGGTACTGCGTAAGCTGATGCCCAAGACTTATATCCTGGTACCGGGCTATGGTGCGCAGGGGGGCAAGGGCGCAGATCTGGTACACTTCTTCAATGAAGACGGCCTGGGCGCCATCATCAATTCTTCCCGCGGTATCATCGGAGCATACCAGCAGGAAAAATACGCATCTTATGGCGCGGAGGGATTTGCGGATGCAGCCCGTGCAGCTGTGCTGGATATGAAAGCGGATATTCAGGGAGCGCTTGGCTGAAAAATAAAGAAAGTTCTATAAAAGTAAAAAACGGGATGGCCGGCCACCCCGTTTTTGCTTGTATTATCAGATACCTTTGACACCGCTGCATTTCTGAATGGTGTCGATGGTGCCGTCTTCGTTATAGGTAAACTCTGCGACACATACGCTGCGGTGGAAGAGACTGCCGCCGGGCAGCTCGTCCGTGTGATAGAACAGATAGGAGTGGCCTTTGTAATCACAGAGCCCCGGATGGTTGGTAAAGCACGGACCTTCTTCCATCAATACGCCGCGGTAGATCCAGGGGCCGATAGGGGAATCGGAAGTGGAATAGCCGAAGTGTTCGTTGCGGTGTTCGCCCTCCGCAAAACCGGCAAATACCATATAGTACAGACCGTTTCGTTTGTAGAACCAAGGTCCCTCACCATAGGTGGTACCGGTGCTGTGGCTGCCCTTGCCGAAGGATTCCACGGTCATGGGGATCTTTACGATGCCGATCTGCTCGTCATAGGAGATCATATCGTCATTGAGCACAACATAGCGCAGCTCCGGATTGCCGAAATACAGATAGACTTTGCCGTCATCGTCCTGAAAAACGGTGGGATCGATATCGTTCCAGTCGCCTTCATCCACCAGGGGATGCCCCAGATCCTTGAAGGGGCCGGTGGGGCTGTCGGAAATACCTACGGCAATGGCCATACCCCCGTCCTTTTTGTGTACCGGACAGTACAGATAGAACTTGCCGTTTTTCTCGATGCACTGCGGCGCCCAGGCGCGGTCATCCGCCCATTCGATATCGTCCAGGGAGAAGATCTTGCCAAGATCCGTCCAGTGGATCATATCCGTGGTGGAAAAGCATCTCCAGTCATACATGGTGTAGAAGTTATTGACCAGTTCATCTTCGTCATGGGTGGTATACAGATACAGGGTATCGCCATATACCATGGGGGCAGGATCGGCAGTATACATATAGTCGACGATCGGGTTTTTGCTCATCAGATCAGACATTACAGATTACCTCCTGGATAAATGATTTTTATAATGATTTATTTTAGCATATCGCATAAGGCGTTTCCAGCAGAACATAACTGCGAAACGGTTTCAAAAGTATTCGGCCAGACGCCGGAGCGTGTCGGTTGCTTCCTCTTCCGAAAAGGGCAGCAGGGAACCGAAGACATAGCGGCTGTGCGGCTGCATCAGGGAACGGACGCAGATCTGCGCAATGGCGTTGGCACAGATCCGGCAGTCATAGAGATCCTTGAGCCGGGTGTACTCACCCCAGTCTTCGTCGGGGAGTTTCAAAACCTGCATCAGAAAGATATGCAGCACCCGGGCGGCATCTCTCCGCAGTACCTGTTTACGCAACTGCTGTTTGGAAAAAATACTGCGCAGATAAGTGCGGAAGCATTCTTCTTCGGCAGGCAGACAAGCAGAAGAACAGTTACTTTCATAACTGCTCCACAGCATAGTGATCCATTTTTCTAAAGAAAAAATATTCGTAAATTTGTTCATTCGATCATGGCAATGGTGTGACGATCCAGGTCACATTTTCGCAGGGAGCAAGTTTCTTTACCCCGAAGACACCGTTCTTATTGTTCTTGGTTTCTTTGCTCCATACATCCAGCACTTCGTAGCGTTTGCCTTCTCCGATGAGCTTTTGGAAGGCTTTGCGGATCTGGTCCGCAGTCAGGGAGAAGTCACCTTTTTGTGTCGTTTCACTAACGTTGATAAAGCTGATGGCAAAACGGCCGCCGGAAAGGGGTTTTACCAGGATATCGACACGGTTGATATCGCGCAGGTAAGTATGCGCGGGGCGTTTCGGAGTCAGAGAAGAATACAGGCGCGAAGCCTGAATACCCAAGGGATCCTGGTTGATCGAGATCAGTTCGCGGTTGGCAATGATGTTGTACAGATCATCGCCTTTTTGTACGCGGCGCAGATCCAGCCCCAGCATCAGCGGAGCGCACATCATACACCACATAGCCATATGGGTTTTGTTCTGGGCAAGGTTTAAGCCATCCATACCGATCATCAGCATATCCGGATCGTTCCAGCCTTTGTCGAGACCGGAGAAGTCGCTCATGATCACGGCTTTGTTATACTGTGAAGTAACACTGCAGGTGTAGTCGCCGGCCCAGTCACCATGTCCGGGATCACCGTCGCAGCCCACGCGGAAGGTGATGTCGTTTAAGATGCGCCAGGAATCACAGACCTTGCCGGCCCAGTTCTGGGGCTGCGTTTTTCCCCATTCACAGGCGGAATAATAGATGTCTTTTTCCGGTGCGGCAGCTTTTAAGTATTTCAGCAGTTTGGCATAAGAGTTTAAGGTGTTTTCCTGACGGCGATGGTTCATCAGCCGGATGCGGTTAAAGCCTTTTTTCAGTTTGACCTGGAAGCTCTTGCTCTGTACAAAATCGGTTTCGCTCTTTGTGGGCGGCAACAGCGCGTCACAGATCCGTTCATCGTTGATCGCGATCTGCAGCCATTCACCAACGCTTTCTCTTTTTCCGGTGGCATATTCTACCGAAAGTTCCGTAGATTCGTCAGACTTGCTTTGGAGCACAAAAACCAGCTCGCTGCTGCGAAGCCCCACCGGGGTATAACGGGGGCCGGTGCCGTCGTAGGTGCCCAGACCGGTCACATAGGTCTTGTCTTTCACGGAAGCGCAATGTCCCACCAGACGGCCGTTGGCAACGGCAGAATAGGTTTTTCCGCCGATGCGGATGGCGCGGATATTGGGGGCGTAGACAAAGCGGGCATTTTCCGGATCGGAAAAAGTAGCATTGTCAAAGGGATAGTAGCAGTTGTCGACTTTGAGAAAATCCACATCCCAGTCGATATAGCTCTGGGCATCTTCCTTTTCATGGCCGCAGGTACCCACGGCTGCGCCGGCACAGAGATTTGTGCCCACATCATTATACATACCGAATTTCAACCCCATCCGGTGCAGGTGATCGGCCAACGCGCGGAATCCGCCGGGAAACTTGATCTCCTCATTGGAGAGTTTTCCGTCCACCCGTTCCGGTTTGTAACAGCCGTCGTCCAAAACAACATATTCATAGCCCAGATCTTTCAGGCCCAGATCACAGATACATTCGGCCATCTTTTTGGTCAGTGCTTCCGTGTTGCCGCTGCCGAAAGCATTCCAGCTGTTCCAGCCCATAGCCGGCAGCTTGCCCTTTTGTTTTTCATATAAAACCTGGCCATTGGAAAAAGTATCAAATGTGGCATCCTTAGAGATCCGATCGGGTTTGAGTGACATACAAGTGTCTCCTTTAGCTTTGTTGCTGATATGAAAAATGATAGTGAAAAAAGCAATTTCAGTATAGCACTGCAAGGGGGATTTTACTATGTTTTTCTACACGCATTTTTACTTTTGTGATATACTGAAAGTATCTGTAAAGAAGTTCTTTTGGGCGGAGAGAAGGTGATCGGGATGGATTCTGTGATGTTCCTGCCACAAAACAGTGAGAGAGATATACAATTACGGCGTTATCGTGATGCACTGGCGATCAGTGGCGGTGCGGTAATCGCCTTTGGGCTTTGGGATGTGATCAAACTCTTTATCGGCTTGTTTCTCGGTCAGGATACCGTAAAGGAGCTGATCGCGGAGGGCATGAAGAACAGTGATATACCGGAGGATGAAATGGGAATGGCCCGGCTCCTTGCCTGGGTGATCGTTATGATGGTTCTGCTTGTGATCAGCGCGGTGACCCTTCTGTATCACATATATATCGGTCTCAATGCACTGCGCGTGGGACGGCAGACGGCAAAAAAGAAGAAAAACGCATATCTGGTGCTGACGGCTTTGAGTATCGTGTTTTCGGCAATCATTTTGATCTTAAGTATAACAAGTCTGGTGAGCGGTTCGGATACGGAAAACAATATCGGTTATGCCACGATCCTTTTGGAACTGACTTCGTTGATGAACTACAGTTATCTGTTCTATGCAGCACTGAAAATACGAAAATTGGAGAGAGAGACGATATGACGATCCGGCAGAGAATGAAACAGATAATGGTGGGAGTGATCATGGTCTTGTTTGCGCTGCTCATGATCGCTTTTGATGAGAAAGCATATCCGGTGATCGTCGGAGTATACGCAACAGCGCTGGAATTCATGGGAATACGGCTGATCTGGTATTACTTTACCATGGCCAGGCATATGGTGGGCGGGCGCAGCATTTTGTGCCGTGGTGTATTGTTTGTGGATTTTGGTGTGTTTACGGGATCGCTTGCTCTGGTGCCACATATTTATGTGTTGTTGTATCTGGCCGGAACCCTAGCTTTTTCAGCCGTCGTCGATCTGCTGCGGGCCAAAGAAGCAAAGGGGATCGACAGTCCGTGGAAACTGAAAACATTACAGGGCGGGGTAGAACTGCTCACGGCCATTGTGTGTCTGCTGTTTATGAATACTCCGGCATTGGTGGTAGATATCTATTCTTTGGGATTGATCTTTTCGGCAATAACGCGTATTGTAAATGCCTTCCGGCGCATGCCGGCAGTAACGATCAGTTAAAGAGTATCTGTTAAAACATTTGTTAAAGAATATCAGTTAGGGAGACGATCGGATGCAGGGAGATTTTCATTACTATGCTACCTATTGTGCAGCGATGCTGGCAGGATATGATCACAAGGACAGTTTGCTGATCTGTCATGCAGCGCAGCTGGTCGACTTCTGTTCGAGAAGCTGGCTGAAAAAAGCCGGAGGACCGTCGGATGCGGCTACTACGCAGTTGCAGCTGGAGATGATGGATGCACGGACCGACCGGCTGGGACTTTGTGATATCACCCGTATATGGGCATCCTTTCATTTTTTGCCACGCGATTTGTATGCGGAGATCAAAAAGGGATCAAAGAATTATAAAGATAAATATCGTATGATCTGCGGACCCAACGGGGATCTGCTGGTGGAGACCGTGAAACTGGCAAAAGGAAAAGGACCGGCAGCAGCGGGGATTGCAATGCATGTGCTGGCAGATACCTGGGCACATACCTATTTTGCCGGGACGCCGTCTCTGGTGATCAACAATACCAACCATCATTTCTATGAACTGATCCCAAAAGAAAACGGCGAAACGGAACGGGTGAAGATCGTTTTTGCACATAAACCCGGCACACCGGATGAACCGGATAAGGGGCTCTACATCAGCAGTATCTACCAGGCTTCTGAAGATTCGATCATGAATCTGGGACACGGCAGAGCAGGACATCTGCCGGATTACAGTTATATCCACTATGCGTATCTTCCGGCATGGGCGGAATACAGAGAGATCATCAAGGATAATCCATCGGATTATGAAAAAGCCTTTGGACAGATGGTATATGCGCTGAAATATCTGCGGGGAGATGCGGAAGAGTTTCAGAAAGATACTTATGCGATCGGGGAACTCGAAGAGCAGATCGATACGATACGCGGTATCATTGCAAAAAGACAGCCGGATGCTTCAGAAGACTGGAAGGCCTTTGGAGAGAGGCTCTCCAAAGAAGAGATCCCGGATTTTGATATGGATGCTTATCTGGATGCATATAGGGGTGCGGAGAAAGCAGCAAAAGCGGATACCTATTTGGGACAGTTTATGGAGGCAGCTATCCGGCAGAAACATATGGTCACGGCACAGATCCTGGAGTCTGGAAACCGTCTGGTCGGGATACCGCCACGGAAGGCAAAAAAATAGCGGCGCGGCAATGACCGTGAGAGCGGGGGCATAGGCCCCCGTTTTTTTGGTTGAGCAGGGTGTCGATCTGTTGTAAAATAACGAAGGATATGGTGAAAGAAGAATTGAGGTGAAAGCGGAATGATCATATTGGATGCGAGACGGATCAAGGCGTATGAGTGTCTTGCCGAGCTCGGAAAGATTGCAGGCAAAGAGGAAGATTTCCTGGAAGAACTGTGGGGAGAATTCCTGATGAGCGAAGATCTGATGGGTGCGTTTATGTATTATCTGGATCACCATACATTTAACGATAGTGTGCAGTGTGAAGGATATGGGCTGACGGATCTGTATTTTTATAATATGCGACGTATCGAGATGCGTCAGGACATCGGCAAGAACTATGCGGACAGCAACAAAGAAGCCATGGCGCTGGATACATTTTATCTGATGGCGCAGATGATGAAGGATCCGCAAAAATATATCAAACATCTGGAGGCCGGTCCCGGGGCGGACCGTCTGTCCTGAGCGGAAAAGAGGATGGAAATGGGAAAAGGCAGGAGATATTCAGAAGGACTGAGGAAAAATCCGGCGCCGACGGTGCGGTTACGCTAGTCTTGAATAATCCCGGCCGTTGTAGTACAATACAGATTGCTGCCCGGAGGTAATGGTACAGAAATTGGCACTCGGGCAAAATGTATAAAACGCGGAGAAACCGTAAAATAAGGGTTTTTTAGGAGGAAAGAAAGTAATATGAAGCTCGGAATCGTGGGATTGCCTAATGTCGGCAAATCTACTTTATTTAACTCATTGACCAAGGCAGGAGCACAGGCGGCAAACTTCCCGTTCTGTACGATCGATCCGAATGTCGGTATCGTACCGGTACCGGATGACCGCATAGAGAAGCTTGGTGAGATGTATCATACCAAGAAGGTGACCCACGCGGCCATCGAGTTCGTGGATATCGCAGGTCTGGTAAAGGGGGCATCCAAGGGCGAAGGTCTGGGCAACCAGTTTTTGGCTAATATCCGTGAGGTAGATGCCATTGTACATGTGGTACGCTGCTTTGAGGATGCAAATGTCATTCATGTAGACGGTTCGGTGGATCCGGCGCGTGATATCGATACCATCAATATGGAGCTGATCTTTTCGGATATCGAGATCCTGGAGAGAAGATATGCCAAGGTGGTAAAGCAGGCCAAGATGGATAAGACACTTCAGAAGGAAGTGGATATGATCGAAGCATTGAAGAAGCACCTGGATGATGGCAATACCGCCAGAACCTTTGAAGTGCCGGACGACGAAGATGTACAGAAGGCCTTTGCGGAGTATAACCTGCTGACAGCAAAGAAGACCATCTATGCAGCCAATGTGGCAGAAGATGATCTGGCGGATGATGGTGCCGGCAATCCGTATGTGCAGAAAGTGCGTGAGATGGCAGAAGCGGAAGGCAACGGCGTGTTCATGATCTCCGCGAAGCTGGAAGAAGAGCTGTCCGAACTGTCCGACGAAGAGAAGAAGGAATTCCTGGCAGATCTGGGCGTGGAGTCCTCCGGTTTGGATAAGCTGATCGCAGCAAGCTATAAGCTGCTTGGTCTGATCAGTTTCCTGACGGCAGGCGAGGACGAATGCCGTGCATGGACCATCAAGGAAGGGACGAAAGCTCCGCAGGCTGCCGGCAAGATCCACACGGATTTTGAGCGCGGCTTCATCAAGGCAGAGGTTGTAAACTATCAGGATCTGCTGGATAACGGTTCCCTTGCAGCGGCCAGAGAAAAAGGCATCGTCGGAATGGAAGGCAAGGATTATGTGGTAAAAGACGGTGATGTGATCCTGTTCCGTTTTAATGTATAAAATTAGAGTATAAAACCGGAGGAAATTACTATGCCGGATTGGATGAATGACGGAGATATCGCATTCCCGAATCTGGGGATCTATCTGAAAAATGTACTGCAGGAGTTTTCCATCGGTGGTCTGACGATCCGGCTTTATGGCTTGATCATCGGTATTGGTGTGATCCTGGCGTTTTTGCTGGTATCGAAACTGGCGGAGTCGGATGGGCTGGAGTCGGACGATTTTTACGAAGCGGGATTGTTTATCCTGCTGTTCGGGATCGCGGGGGCCCGGATCTATTATGTGATCTTTCAATGGGATTATTATAAGAATGATCTGCTCAGCATATTGAACATCCGGCAGGGCGGATTGGCAATCTACGGTGGCGTGCTGGCCGGGATTTTGACCATGATCATCTATGCCAAAGTGAAGAAAAAGAACATGCGGCATATGCTGGATGTGGGAATTTTCGGGGCACTGGTAGGACAGATTGTCGGACGATGGGGCAATTTTACCAATCGTGAGGTGTTTGGCGGCTATTCGGATGGGCTGTTTGCGATGCGTTTGCCGCTCAATGCGGTGCGCAGCAGGGATATCACCCAGGAACTTTGGGATCATGTGGCAGAAGGCACCAATTATATTCAGGTGCATCCGACTTTCCTATATGAAAGCTTCTGCAACCTGGTTTTGCTGGGGCTGATGCTGGTGTTCCGCAAAAAGAAGGCATTTGACGGAGAAGTGGTTCTGTGGTATCTGGGCGGTTACGGATTGATCCGTTTTATTATTGAAGGAATCCGTGTGGACCGGCTGCTGATCCCGGGGACCAATCTGGCGGTATCCCAGTGTCTGAGCCTTGGATTGATGATCTTTGCTGCGGTGATGAGCGTGGCAGGGCGTGTCAAAAATCCGGGAAAGAAAGCGGCGGAGGAGACCGGGACGGATTCCGGGGAAAAGGCGGAAGCAAAAGCAGAAAAATAACCCCTTGTCCATATTTGGTGGGAGAACACAAATAGGACACAATATCTAGAAAAGTGCTATAAAATAAGGCTTTCGGGCCTTATTTTTTTGTGCAAATTTCGAAAAAACTATTGAATCTGACCGGAAAATAGTTTAATATTTCAGATGTGGGGCAAAAAGTGGCAGAAGTTGTCAAATCCAACCCAGAAAGTGGCAAATTCCTATGAAATGTATGGGCACTGTGAACCATACAATCGATGCGAAAGGTCGTACCACAGTGCCGGTGAAATTCAGAGAGGCACTGGGGGAAGGTTTTGTTGTCACAAAAGGTTTGGATAAATGCCTGTGGATGCTGGATGCACAGCGCTGGGAAGAGATCGAGACTGCCCTTTCACAATTACCGATGACATTACCGGCGGCCAGACAGATGCAGAGTTTTCTCATCGGATCGGCCTGCGAGGGAGAGATGGATAAGCAGGGACGACTGCTTTTACCGGAGAATTTAAGAGAATACGCAGGACTGGGCAAGGATGTGGTGTTCTCGGCAGTCGGCTCCAGAATAGAGATCTGGGATAAGGCACGCTTCAAGGCGCGTGATGAAGAGATGGATATCACGGAAGCAGCTTTGGCACTGGAAGAAAAGGGATTTAGATTGTAATGGAGTTCCGGCATATACCGATCATGTTAAATGAAGTGCTCGAAGGTCT
>JAFXQR010000128.1 GCA_017526985.1 Lachnospiraceae bacterium | reverse complement strand
CTTTTTCTGTTCGGAAATAGCCTTCGGAATATCCAGATCTGCCAGCTGGGACCTTGCCGACATCGTGTTCTCCATCGTAAGATCATTTCTGTTGATCGTGTATTCCAAAGCATTCGTCTGCGCACCGATCTCGGATCTTCTCTCATTTCCGTATTTGTTTTTGATTACGGTGAGCTCATCCTTGAGGATCGCTTCGACACGGCTGTGGTTGGCGAGAATATCCCTGAGATCGGCAATCTTGATCAGGATTTCCTGATCACCGCAACTATTATCCGGATGATAAATCTTCATCAGATCTTTGTAGCGTTTCTTTAAGGCTACCATATTGTTG
Organism: Lachnospiraceae bacterium; assembly: GCA_017526985.1. Lineage (GTDB taxonomy): Bacteria > Bacillota > Clostridia > Lachnospirales > Lachnospiraceae > NK4A136. Next base: position 3,497 of record JAFXQR010000128.1, on the reverse strand, counting down.
ACACCGCGGAAGAACAAACCGGTAGCATACACCTCTTTTCGGGCAGATGCCGTAGCTTTGCGCAGGTTGATCTTTTCCTGTTCTACTTTGGCCAGCTCATCCCGTAGCTGTTTTCGGTCGTTTTCGAATAAAGCATAAGAACGCTCGATGATCTTTTGCTTTTTATCCAGCATCCGTTCGTCGTCTTTCAGGCGTTTGCGTTCAAACTCTACCGTTTCACGCAATTGGTTCATTTCAATGTTGAGCTGGCGTTTTTCGCGCTGCAGCTGCCTGCGCTCGTTCTGCAGTTCTTTTCGTTCCCGGTGCAGATCATCGTAGTCTTTTTCCAACTGACTCCGCTCCGCTTCCAGCCGTACATTCTCACGGAACAACTGGTGCCGCAGTTCTTCCATATCCGCTTCGTTCTTGCAATTGTTCAAATATTCCGTAAATATACTCATGAACGCAAGCCCTCAAAAGCAAACGATAGTTACATCAAAATACAATCCTGCCGGATCAGTCTTTTTTATCATAGGCTTCTGAAGCCGAAACATCCTTTCCTTCCGGGAAGGCGCTTTCCTTCGCTTCATCATCATCCACATCCACAGCCTTCTTTGCCTTGATCTTTTCAATTAGTTCCGGTACCATATCCACGATCTTGGAAATGCTGCCGCTTTCCTTCACACTGATCATTCTGGCGTGACCGCCCTGGATCAAAAGGATCGCCGACGGAGACAGCTTTGCATTCATACCACCCATACCGCCGTTCTTTTTGCAATCTCTTTGGCTTGCGCCTGCAGCGATACCAAAGGAGACATCTACCAGCGGAATGATGGTCGCATCGCCCACTATGGTCGGCTCACCGATCACGGTTTTGGAACCTACCAGATGCTCCATATTGCCCAGCATGGAATCCATCACTTTTGTAATGGTATTTTCGTTCTTAGCTGTGCCGTTTCCGTTTTTTGTAACCTGTTCAGCCATTGCCTTCCTCCTAAAAATAGAATCATTCTTCCCGGCGTCTCAAACGCTTTAAGAAGGTTCTTACTTTCTTATTAAGTAACAGACACGCCGCATGCCATACCAGGCAGATCACAAAGATGCGTCCTTTTGTGCAAAGTGTCAGTTCTACTTTCTTTTCATCCTGCAATGCCAGGATATCAAAATGCCCATGCTTGCCACAGATCCGGTCCAGGATCGGCAGCGCAAAGACCTGATACTCATAGATCTTAGCCACATTTCCCGGATCATCATCATAATAATCCAGTGTTCCGTCGGTACGATAAGGTAAAATGTGGAACAACATAGCGCCGCCATGTTTCTTCACATATTCGATCACCCATTCCGTACCGTCACTGTTTAATAAGCGGTCATAATATTCGATGGTTTCGATCAGTTCTTCGGCCTTATCCGGCAGATACTCCAGCCAATCCGCCAACTTCTCGGGAGCACGATCCAGAAAATCCCATAAACGATCCCATTGTTTCTCCAGCCATTCGTTAAAGCCGTCGATACCTTTATGGATCTTCTTTTTCCTTTTACCGGGTTTTTCGGATTTTTCTTCAGAATGTTCTTCAAACGCATTGTCTTCGTCTGCTTCTGCATTCTCAGCATTTTCTTCTGCGCTGTTTTCTTCAAACGCTTCCGTTACGGTATCTTCCGAGCTGCCGCTTTCGGAATTCGTTTCTACAAGTTCAGCAGTATCTGCTTCTGTATTTTCGATATCATCAATATTCTGCGTACTTTCAGAATTCTCTTTTTTCTTTTTGGATTCCGCTTTTTTTCCGGCTTTTTCTTCTTTTGCAGTTTCTTTTGCAGCTGCTTTTGCTTTTCGTCGTTTATGGTCATAGACCGGCAATCCGAATAGCTTCAGTCGTAAGTTTAAACCGCTCTGCCAAAGGACTTCTACCACGATCAGATGCAGGAGCCAGCTTACTTTTGCTTTGGCTCTTATATCCTCCTTTTTGGAGGCTTCCAGCCGGTAAAAAAACGGCCAGAACAGGATCAAAAGCAATAACAAAAGCAACAAGCCCAGAATGCACAGCAACACAATGCCGATGATTTTTAACACGGTAAGAAAGACTGCCATCGCTTATCCTTCCAATCTGTTGTATGCTTCGTACGCCAGATATTCCAAAGCTGTATGATAGTCTTTCGTAATGCCGACCACTCGTATGGTGCGTTCCTGATAATATTTTTGTAACAGATCTTTTGAACGCATAAACTCCGGTTTCCCGCTGTATTCACTTTTGTAAATAATGTACAGATCCTTCGGTACATTGCCCCGCATGATATCTTCGCAGAGCTGCCTCTTACGGTCCCGAAGATCACTGCTTACATACAATCCCGGTTCAAAGACAAGCAAAACGCCACCTCAACTTATGCGGATCTATCCCTGGTTCCACAATCTCGCCCGATACAGCAACTGATACTCGCTATAGGCCTTTTCCAACATCTGCTTTTCATTGGCAAATTTCAACAGATGATATGCTTCGTGAAATTTATAATAACCGGAATCACAAAAATATTCTTCGCGCTGCGGTTTGCTGTAGTAACTGCCTGCCTTCATCAGATACCAGTGGACTTCCTTCTCAACCACATCCTCCGGTACATTGAAAGTATAATCGCTCTTACCGATATACTTGACGATCTGCGCCCTGGCTCCGGTTTCTTCGCGCACTTCACGCAGGGCAGTCTGTGGATATTCTTCACCGTTCTCCACAGTCCCTTTGGGCAACACCCATCCTTCATACCGGTTCCTGTAATTCTTATAGAGCAACAGGATCTTTCCTCGAAAAATTACCACACCGCCGCAACTGACTGCTTCGATCATAACCATGTCCTCCTGACGATGTGCACACGCTTGTGTTCTAGTATATAACATCCAGGAAAATAACGCAAGTATTTGTATAATTATGTAACCCTGAACACATTCTCTTGCGTACTGTCAGTCGCCGGGCGCCATCTAGCTTTCCCCTTGAGTTGCGCTGTGCGTTGAAAAATATCTTGCCTTCCCCTTGAGGGGAAGGTGGCCGAAGGCCGGATGAGGTGGACCTTAGCCTATCGTAGTCTTCATCAAATCGCATTTCTCACTCAAAATGCTTCAACAATCTTCTCAGCGATCTCTTTCGGAGCCAAACTATCCGTCTGTACAGTCATATCCGCTGCTTCAACATAGTACGGCTCCCTCAGCTCCAGCATACTCTTTATTTTCGCAAGTTTTGCCTCGTGATCCGCCAGTCCAGCCAACAGCGGGCGTGTTGTATCGCCCTCCAGACGTTTGCAGGTCGCCTCGGGTGAGGTCTTCAGATAGACAACCGTACCAAGCTTCTTTAGCAATGACCGGCTTTCCTGCCGTACCGGCATCCCACCTCCGGTAGATAGGATGCCTTTCCATCCGGTCTCGATCAGCTCCTGCAACAATGCTGTCTCCATCCCACGAAAAGCCTCTTCCCCATCTTCGGCAAAGATAGCATTGATCGATTTGCCGGCGCGTTTTACAATTTCTTCATCGGTAT
>JAFXQR010000127.1 GCA_017526985.1 Lachnospiraceae bacterium | reverse complement strand
GGACATGGCATAAATCCTCCGTTTTTTAATGGTTTCTAGACAATTCCATTATATCAAATGGAACGCATTTATGCCTTTTTATTTGCTAAAATATTGAATTTTCAAGGATCAGCACACCTTTTTGGTGTGGGAAGTTTTAGTTAAAATCCATCGGAGTGCTGCTTTTGCATGCGGCGATCCTGCTGGTGGCCTTGGTGAACAAGTATTGTTTTGATATGAACGAGACGGTGACGATGATCGTTGCCGCAGTCTACTTGATCCTGCTGCAGCTGTGGTATCGCAGTAAGACAAAAGAACAAAAAGGAAAGATTGCAACGATAAAGCGGATCGCTTTGATCGCAGCCGATGCAGTGATCTATGCAGGGGTATTTCTGGCTGTTCTGATCAATCCGTATTGGAACGCATCTTCGAGAAGGATGGATTGTTTTAGAAAGCAATGTGACGGGGATCGTATGATCAGCCGGAAAGAAGCGCTGGAAGATTTTGATTATGCGATGAAGTATTTGAATCGCGTGCATCCGCTTACGATGGACGGAATGTCGCCGGAAGTGGAAGCAAAAGCGGAACAGGCGCGAAAGAACCTGTCGGAGCAGGAGAGTGTCCCGACCTATGAACTGAGCCGCGAGATCGAATCGGTATTTGCGCTGTTGGGGGACGGACATACGCATTCGGATGAAGAGTATGCGGAGCCGCATTACTTGAAATACAATTATGAGATGAGGCAGGCGGGGTATACGCTGGTCGGGATCAATGGTGAACGCTTCGAAGATTTTTTGAAGAACCATCCGGGACTCGTAAGCTACGAAACGGAGAGTTACGGGATCCGTCTGCTGAAGGCGCGGATCAGTACGCTGGAAGGCCTGCGATATCTGGGGGTAGATACCGATGGCGAGATCACCTTTGATTACGTTTCGAAAGATGGGGAACCGGCCGAGCGGGTGGTAACCGCTAAGGATTTCCTTACGCTGGAAGAAGTGTACGATTATGTCGAAGCAGCGACAGGCGAGGATATACGCCCGACGGATGAAAAAAGAGACTTTGTGTACTATGAGATCGATGAAGAGAACAGCCTCGCGGTACTGACATTGGATGAATGCAATTACAATGCGTTCTATCGGAAAACAGTTGCAGAGATGTTCCGGGAAGTAGAGGAGAAGGGGATACGCAATGTCGTGGTGGATCTGCGCAACAACGGCGGCGGATCGTCGCTGGTAGCGGATGAATTTATCTCTTACCTGGATACCGAGACATACAAAACCTGGGCCAGCGAATGGAGATTTCATTATTTTATCCTGCCGATCGCACAGTCGGTAGAAACCAACCGGCAGAAGGATCCTGTGTTTGACGGAAATGTCTATGTACTGACCTCGGTAGTATCCTACAGTGCGGCTATGGATTTTGCGATGCTGATCCAGGACAACGGGCTGGGAACCATCGTCGGTGAACCCAGCGGGAACCTGCCGGCCAGTTACGGCGATGTCGTGCAATACCGCCTGCCCAATTCCGGTATCTATATGCAGGTTTCTATGAAGGGCTGGCATCGTGTGGATACGAGTAAGGAAGGGCTGCCGCTCCTGCCGGATATCGATTGCCCGGCGGAAGAGGCATTGGAGAAAGTAACGGAATGCTGCCGGCCGCAGGCGGATACATCCGTAACGGCGCAGTTGCAGACCGATGCAGTAAGATAACAGAGGGAGTTCATGATACAGATCCTGACCGTAGACATTTGCATATTGCTGCTTACGCTCGCGGCATCCGCAGCATCGGGGAATGATTCCCGGATGCTGCTGGCCGGCGGGCTACTTTTGATCGTTACGACTATGGCATATCTGAGAGAGGATAAGAGTAAGCCGGTCTTTGCAATACAGCTTTCGCTCTCCCTCATATTTGCCGTGTTGTCGGGACAATGGTACGGCTGTCTGGTATTGGCGTTGCTGCCCGGAGCCGGAATGGTATGGAAACTGCTGCTCGCAGAGGGAACCTGCCTGCTGTACGGATTGCTGCAGGCAGGGATCCGCGGAGAAATCAATGCGCACCGGATCGCACAGCTGCTGGCCGGGATGCTATTGCTTGCGGCGGCATCCCTGGGGGTTCTGCTGATCCGTCAGATCATGGCACGGGAGGAACAGCGCAGATATGCGGAACAGGAGAAACTGCGCAGGGCCAGTCTCGGAGAGATGCGTGAGATGCAGAAAAATGCCGAGATGCAGCAGCAGAGTTTTTATGAGAGAAAGAATGCACGGTTATTGGAGCGGGAAAATATCAGCCGCAATATCCACAACAGCGTGGGCCATTCCATTACGGCGGCGATCATGACGCTGGATGCGGCGGATCTTTTGTTTGACCGGGATCCGCAGGAAGCGCACCGGCGGATGAACGATGCGTCCAAACGCATTCACGGCAGTCTGGATGCGATCCGCAGTGCGGTACGGGCATTGGATCAGGAAGATGCAGATGCTTCGATATCGGATCTTCTGTGCTATACTGAAAACATCATCAATGAGTTTACGATGGATACACAGCTTTCGTGCGACCGTATCAACGATCTGTATTCGGACAGCCTGATGCTGCCCAAGGAGCACGCGGAGTTTTTGAGCGGTGCATTGAGCGAGCTGCTGACGAACGGTGTAAAGCATGGGAATGCCACGCACTTTACGGTAAAGATCGTAGCAGATTCCGCGCATATCCGCCTCGAGGTGACCGACAACGGCCGCAGCGATTATTCGGAGGAGAATGCGCAGGAGCGGATCACGCATGGCTTTGGGCTGAAGAAACTGACCTCCTATGCACAGCGCTGCGGCGGCAGCACGGAATTTTTCAACCGGGACGGTTTCTTTGCGGCGATCGAACTGCCGGTGCGGACGGCACGGGGGAGTGAATAAACGAGGACGGAATATGTATAGAGTATTACTGGTGGATGACGAAGAGATGCTTTTGGACAGTCTGGAGATCATACTGTCCTTAAATGATATGGAGATCGTGGGCAAAGCGCATGACGGCAGGGAGTGTCTGGAACTGCTGCGTACGGTGACCTGTGATATCGCACTGGTGGATCTGAACATGAAAGGCATGGGCGGCATCGAACTGATCGGACATCTGAAAAAGCAGTACCCGCAGATCCGCATCCTGGTACTCACGACTTTTTATGACGATAACAACATCACCGAGGCCATCAGCAACGGTGCGGACGGCTATCTGTTAAAAGACTCCGGCAAGGAGGCCATCCTCGGGGCTATTGCGCAGCTGATGAACGGCGTGAGCGTACTGGATCCCAAGGTGATGCAGCGGATGACGGCGATGATGAGCCGGAACAACAATACCTCGTTGTATGACGAACTGACCGAGCGGGAGAGGGAGATCGCATCCCTTTTGGTGGAGGGGCTGAGCAACCGCCAGATTGCGGACAGGCTCTTTATCTCTGAAGGTACCGTCAAAAACTATATTTCATCCATCTATGACAAGACCGGGATCCACGACCGGGTCAAACTGGTGGTGGCACTTTCGTAGCCACTGCCTTCTTTTCTTCCCCTTGAAAACTTATGTAAATTTTGGTATGATATTTGTCAGTATTATGCCTTGAGGAAGGTGCGTTTATTTTGGCTGAAACAGAGAGAAAAACAGAAACTTCCGAAATGGAGAATGAGACTGAAGTGTCTACGCAGGAGCAGGAAGGCGAAGCAGAAGTAGAGCTTTCCTTTCCGGTGCAGATGAATGCATCTCTTTTGTACGATTATCTGCTCCACCATGCCTATACCGGATCTTCCGGGATATTGGGGACATGTTTTGGGCTTCTGGGGCTGATCGCCTATGCAAAGACACATTTTATTTTGTATTTGATCCTGGGGATCATCCTCATCCTGTATCTGCCGGTGACGCTTCGATACCGGGCAGGCCTGCAGATGTTGCAGCCGGTGATGAAACAGCCCTTAAATTATGAATTTACTGAGCAGGGATTTACCGTATCGCAGGGAGAGGTGAAGCAGAGCGTGCGCTGGGAACAGTGTACCAAAGCGGTATCCACCAGCCTGAGCATTGTGGTGTATACGGGAAAGAACAATGCTTCCGTATTTCCGAGAAAGCAATTGGGCGGACAGCTGACGGATCTGTTGGCCGTGATCGCCAGATATATGGATCCGAAAAAAGTAAAGATCAGATATTAGTCAGGACAGTTATTAGTTAAGAATAGATATCAGTTATGAACAGAGTGATTGAGACAAACAGCGCCGAAGAGACCTATGCGCTGGGAAAAGAACTGGGAGAACAGGCGGCTGCCGGAGCGGTATTTACACTGAACGGTGATCTGGGCGTGGGCAAGACCGTATTTGCACAGGGCTTTGCTGATGGACTCGGGATCACGGAGGCAGTCAATTCTCCGACATTTACGATCCTGCAGGTTTATGAAGAAGGACGGCTTCCGCTGTATCATTTTGATGTATACCGTATCGAAGACCCGGAAGAGATGTATGAGGTGGGCTTTGATGACTATCTGTACGGTCAGGGAGTGTGCCTGATCGAATGGGCAGAACAGGTGGCGGAGCTGTTGCCGCAGAAGCGGACGGATATTACGATCGAAAAGGATCTGGCCAAAGATTTTTCCTATCGGAAGATTTCGATCCGGACAACAGAAGGTGAGAGCGTATGAATCTGATCGCATTGGATTCTTCCGGACAGACAGCAACGGTTGCTCTGGTGAGCGACGGTGTACTGCTCGGGGAATATACCATCAATCATAAAAAAACACATTCCCAGACGCTGATGCCCATGTTGCAGACTTTGTGTGATGCGGCGGAATACGAACTGGGTACAACGGATGCCATCGCAGTGGCAGCAGGTCCCGGATCGTTTACGGGACTGCGCATCGGCGCGGCAGCGGTCAAAGGTATGGCACAGGCGCTGAGCAAGCCGGTGATCGCCGTACCGACTCTGGAAGGGCTGGCTTGTCAGTTTTACGGAACGGAGCAGCTTGTCTGTCCGATCATGGATGCGAGACGGGCACAGGTATACAGCGGGATCTATCGTTTCTCACATGAAGGTGCCGGCGTGGGGATGCATACGGTAGCGGAAGAAGCAGCATTGCCCATGACGGAGCAGATCGGACGGCTGAATGCGCTTGGGAAAAATGTGATCTTTTTGGGAGACGGTGTGGAAGTACATCGTCAGGTCATTGCGGAACAGATGCAGGTTCCGTATATTCTGGCCCCCCTGCATAAAAGACTGCAGAGCGCGGGCAGTGTTGCCACACGCGCACTGATGATGCTGGAAGAAGGAAAGCAGCCGGTGGAGGCAGGAGCCTTTGCGCCGGAGTATCTGCGTCCTTCCCAGGCAGAGCGTGAACGCGAAGAAAAGCTGGGGGCAGAATGATCGTATACCGGCCGATGCAGGAAAAGGATCTGAATATGGTGACGGCACTGGAGGCGGCAGCGTTTTCCAAGCCGTGGCAGCAAAAAGATTTTGCGGATGCCCTAAACAGTCCGAATTATCTGTACTATGTGGCGGAACAGGACGGACAGGTGGTTGCAAACGCCGGGCTTATACTTTCCATCGATGAGGCGGATCTGACCAATGTGACCACGGCAGAGGCTGCACGGGGGCAGGGGATCGCAAAAGCGCTTTTGGAGAACCTGATGCGGGCGGCAAAGGACCGGGGGATCGTGGCATTTACATTGGAGGTGCGTGCCGGCAATGCGGCAGCGATCGCGCTTTATGAAAAGCTGGGATTTGTCTGCGAAGGAAGAAGAAAGAATTTTTATACCGCGCCGACAGAGGATGCACTGATCTACTGGCTGCGGGAAAATATATAAGTTTGTAAGGAGACACAGATGCTGGAAGTCTGCCTTCTGGGCACGGGCGGGATGATGCCGCTGCCCAAACGATATCTGACGGCTCTGGCGGTCAGACATAACGGAGATACCATATTGATCGATTGCGGAGAGGGAACGCAGATGGCACTGCGGGAAAAAGGCTGGAGCCCGAACCCCATCGCGATCATGTGTTTTACTCATTATCATGCGGATCATATCAGCGGCTTGCCGGGAATGCTTCTTTCCATGGCAAATGCAGAGCGGACCGAACCGGTGCTGATGGTGGGCCCTACGGGGTTGAAGCGTGTGGTGGATTCTCTGCGCGTGATCGCTCCGGGGCTGCCCTTTGAGATCCGCTATCATGAATTAAAAGAAAATGAAGAACGTATCCCCATCGAAGAGGGGTATATTCAGGCGTTCCGTGTGAAGCATAATGTGGTGTGCTATGGCTATAGTGTTGTGATCGAGCGCAAAGGACGTTTTGACGCGACAGCGGCCAAGGCGCAGGAGATCCCGCTGAAGTTCTGGAACCGTCTGCAGCACGGCGAGACGATAGAAGATGGCGGCAGGATCTTTACCCCGGATATGGTCATGGGGCCTGCCAGAAAAGGGCTGAAAGTAACTTATTCCACGGATACCAGACCGACAGAGAGCATTGTCAGCAATGCGGCAGGATCGGATCTTTTGATCTGTGAGGGCATGTATTGCGAAGCGGATAAGCTGGATAAAGCGAAAGCTAAGAAGCATATGATGTTTGAAGAAGCGGCACAGATGGCAGCGCAGGCGCAGGTGACGGAATTGTGGCTTACGCACTACAGTCCGTCCATGATCTACCGCCAGGCAGAAGAGGCTATGGCAGGCGTGCGCGCGATATTTGAAAATGCGGTGATGGGCAGGGACGGCATGAGCTGTGACCTGTTGTTTGAAGATGAGGATGCAGAAGGCTGACGGGATGAAGCGTGCCAAGGTCATAAAAACCGTGATCATTATGACGATGCTGGTAGGATGCATATTGCTGTTCTACCTGCATTTGACGCGCCGAAATACCGAGGCGGTCTCGGCAGAGGCGGCAGGCAGCCGGGCGGTGCAGGAGATGACGACAGCACAGAAACTGATCGCGGAGGCACCGTTCAAAGAGTATCCCACCACACCGGTGCAGCTGGTGAAATACTATAACGATCTGACGGTATGCTTGTATAATGAAGACTGCACGGAAGACGAGCAGAAGGCACTGGTATTGCTCCTGCGCAAATATATGGATGAGGATCTGCTGACCAATCAGACGGAGGCAGACCAGCTGATCGAGCTGCGCAAGGATGTGGCAGCTTTTAAACAGCAGGAGATCCGTATTTACAGCGTGGATGTGACTCCGTCGCTGGATGTGAAGTATTTTACCTATGAAGAATATGAATGTGCCAGACTGTACAGTAATTATACGATGAAAGGCATCGTGGACGGCAGTATGGCATATAATACCATACGACAGGTCTTTATCCTGCGCCGCAATGAAGAAGGCCATTGGAAGATCTATGGCTACAAAAATGAAGAAGAAACAGGTGATATCCCATGAGTCGTATTCTTGCAATCGAGTCCTCTTGTGACGAAACAGCAGCGGCGGTCGTAGAAGACGGCCGCAAAGTGCTTTCCAATATCATATCGTCCCAGATCGATATTCATACGCTTTACGGTGGCGTGGTACCGGAGATCGCCAGCCGTAAGCATACGGAGCGCATCTGCCAGGTGGTGGAAGAAGCGCTGAAAGCGGCGGATATGGAACTGGTGGATGTGGATGCCGTTGCGGTGACTTATGGCCCGGGGCTGGTAGGGGCATTGCTGGTAGGCGTATCCTATGCGAAAGGCCTGGCATTTGCAGCCAACAAACCACTTATCGGTGTACATCATATCGAGGGGCATATCAGTGCCAATTTTATCGATCATCCGGAGCTGGAACCGCCCTTTCCCTGCCTGGTGGTATCGGGCGGACATACCCATCTGGTGCGCGTGAAGGATTATGGTGAGTATGAGGTGCTGGGGCGTACCAGGGATGATGCGGCAGGCGAAGCATTTGATAAAGTGGCACGCGCCATCGGACTGGGCTATCCCGGAGGACCGAAGATCGATAAGATCTCGGATGAGGGGAATCCGGAAGCGATCGCATTCCCCAGAGCAAAGGTGGCGGATTCTGTTTATGATTTTTCCTTCAGCGGGCTGAAGTCGGCCGTGCTGAATTATTTAAACAGCTGCAAGATGAGTGGCGAGGAAGTGAACCGTGCGGATGTGGCGGCTTCGTTTCAGAAGGCGGTCGTGGATGTACTGGTGGAACATGCGATGGCGGCGCTTGCGGAAGGTGGTGAAAAGACCTTTGCATTGGCAGGCGGTGTGGCGTCCAACCGGCATCTGCGGCAGGCGTTTGAAGAAGCGTGCGCTCAGAGGGGGATCGCTTTTTATCGTCCGGCGCCGATCTTTTGTACGGACAATGCGGCGATGATCGGAGCGGCAGCTTACTATGAATATCGCAAAGGGGTAAGGCATGGGCTGGATCTGAATGCCGTGCCGAATTTAAAATTGGGAGAACGAATATGAAAACGACAGCGGTAGTACTGGCTGGCGGCAGCGGAAAACGGATGAATGCGGATCGACCGAAACAATATCTGGAATTGTGCGGCCATCCGCTTTTGTATTATTCGCTGCGGGCTTTTGAAGATAGTTTTATAGATGAGATCGTATTGGTGACGGCAGCGGGAGAGGAAGAGTACTGCCGTACACAGATCGTGGAAACATACGGTTTTCAGAAGGTGCGTCAGATCGTTCCCGGCGGAAAGGAAAGGTATCATTCGGTGATGTGCGGGATCAAAGCCGTATCGGAGGATGCAGACTATATCTTTATTCATGACGGAGCACGCCCGTTTATCACGGAGGAGATCCTGGCACGCGTATATTCGGATGTGCAGGAGAAGAAGGCGTGCGTGGTAGGGATGCCGGTAAAAGACACGATCAAGATCGCGGGAGAGCGTGGCGTGGTAAAAGATACGCCCAAGCGTGCGCTGGTGTGGCAGGTGCAGACACCTCAGGTTTTTGATGCGGGATTGATCCGGCGTGCTTACGGACGACTGGAAAAAGAAGAGGCAGAATTGCTGGCACGCGGCGTGGAGATCACGGATGATGCCATGATCGTGGAACTTTTGAGCGGGCACGAAGTATATCTGGTGGAGGGAAGTTACGAAAATATCAAGGTGACCACACCGGATGACCTGGAATATGCAGGGTGGTTATTTGCGAAAAAGCTTGAAAAATAAGGGG
>JAFXQR010000126.1 GCA_017526985.1 Lachnospiraceae bacterium | reverse complement strand
CCTTAAATCTGAGCAAACAAGGTATACCATATCCAGCCTGTTTTGTATGTTTCGAAAGCCATATGCTTTGCGAATGATCAGCTTGATCTTGTTGTTAGTTGCTTCGATACGGGAACATTGGTACCTGTCACCGTGAACGAAAGTTCACAGTGACAGGTACCAACGTGTCGGTTATGTACTGCGATCCGAGCGGGTATGCACCTACAATGTCTGGGCAATTAACATCTATAGAGATTGCCAGCATAATAACAAGTACCGTTGTGGGCGCCATATATTCATATTGGGATGCAAAACTCAGTGGTGAATACAGTGATTGGGAATGCTTCTTTAAAGGATTAGAAGGTGCAGGCTGGGGAACTCTTTTTGCAGTAGAACTTATTTTACATCCTGAATATAGAGGTATAGCTTGTATCTATGGAATTGCTTCTACTTTTTTTGGTGCAATAGATTCATTCAGTAATAAGCGTACGGGACAAGGAATACTAAGGTCTGTTTTCTGCGTTTTATCAGTAGTTGGAGGTATAAAACTTTTAAGAGGAGCCAGAAATCCCCAGGGAACTTCAGAACCGCTGTACAGAACTCTTATGAGAGAGCGAGGTATCCCTAGCACGCTTTCTGATGAAGAAATAGCTACTCTTGACGCGCTAGACTATAAAATGAGCGCGCAGAATAGGGGAGGTTTTGGAAATTATCAGTTTAAAGAAGGAAGTGATATTGATTTAAGAGGAGGCGGTACATTAAAAGAAGCTTTAGAGTTGGCTTTTAAGAAAACAGGAGTTCCCAGGGGAGAATTTAAAATATCGCAGTGGGTGAGGGATGCATTTGGCAAATCTTTTCCTGTTGAATGGAAATCTGATAATGGTGCTAAAGTAAATATTGATTTTGGCCATCCTGCCTCAGGAGAAGCACCAACTGTTCCGCATGTTGGATGGCAATCACCTGGCAAAAGGGCATCCGGGAGCGCTTTTCGAGGACACATTTTCTTAGATGATGTCCCATATGGAAGACCTCCTAAAGAAAGCCAATAAATTTCATTTAGAACTATTAACTGGAATATACTTCCGCACTAGGTGTGCGACCGATAATAGTTTTTGATTATGCGTGCCAAACATACTTTCGGTTACTGATGTATGGATGAAGGATTAATCAAAAATCGGAGCGAGGCGGTTGATACCGACCTCCCAACCGCAGGATGGTAAGAGCTTAAATCGGATTGTGAAATCACGCATAATTATTCTGGCAAAAGCGGTGTGTCTAGGAATAATAATACAGATTAGTTGAAGAAAGTGTAGGAATAGTTTATGTATAAGATAAGTGAAGATATTTATAATGCAGTAAAAGATAAGGTAATCATCAATGAGTTATCTAGCGATATGTGTGATCGAATTTTAAAAAAGACATTAGAAATGTATGCTTATACCAAGAGGACAGATGGATACTTATGGGAGGGGCTACAGGGTTATGAGACTTTTTCTGATATCGATGGCTGGTTATATATACAGGAATTCGTATTGGATAACAGTTGTATTATGTTTTTTAATCCGTATGAAGAGAAAAAGATGTTTAGTATATCTAGTGGCAAAGATCTACAATATATATTATCAGAAACATGTCTATATGAATTTTATGTAACAGATATGGATTGTTCTTATCTTCTGTGTTTTACACATCATGATGTATTGATAGGATGTGGAAAAGCTAAAGAGTGGGTAAGAAACTTAAAAATGACAAAAGGCTGAGAAGTAGTCAGAAGTCAAACCAGATCAAGAAAATAAAAAAGAAAAACCGCAGCCACATTAAATGTAGCGGCGGTTTTTCTTTTAGTATTGTTGGTTTAGTTTCTAAACTATATTCGCTGTGAATCCATTAATCCCAATCCAGATCAGATTTGTAGATTGTCAGTAAAATTGACCTACTTATATATTTATATCCGACTGGCCCTATCGGAGATGTTTCTTCCTCGATAGGGCGGGGCAATTCATAACATAAATTCTGATTTTTATTCTGAATTCTGATCCACCCGTAGATCCTTCGTTGCAAACTCATGCTTCCATTTCCGGTGGAAAAGCGGTACAATAATGAGTGCATATCTGTAATAACACTCGAAAGAAATACAGACACAGGGACGGTTCTTCTGTCTGTCATACAAAAAATAAAACAAAACCGCAGCTGCGTTTAATGTAGCTGCGGTTTTGTTTTGAGCATTATCGGCTTTATTTCTATACCATATTCGCTGCGAATCCATTAATCCCAATCTAGATCGGGTGTAGATTGCCGCTATACATATGATAAGTATGACCGTCTGGTAAAAATGACCGATACCGCAGGGAACGCAGCGGTTTATACTTATGATGCTCTGGGACTTGTAAGTACTTTGACCACAGCAGACGGAACCGTTACAGAATACGGTTATGACAGCTGCGGACGCATTGTCGCTCAAACGGTTACAACAGCTGACGGCACCAAAATATTTGACTACTCCTATGCTTACGGCCTGTGCAGCGAGATGCAGAGTGCGACCGAAGTGACTGCAGACGGTAAGAGTGTTGTCACAACCTATACCTACGATGAATTGTTGCGTTTGGTACAGGAGAAGACTACGGACGGTACCGGAACCCTGACGATCGGTTATGCTTATGATACCGTATCGAATCGTACCTCTATGTCCGTTACGAGCGAAGGGGATATCAGTGGCTTTGTTAGTGAAAACGACAATCTGAGCTTTGGAACGACCACTTATGCTTATAATGTGCTTTATCAGCTGACGAGTGAGAATTCGCCCGCCGGCATGTGTACCTATGCTTATGATAAGAATGGAAATCTGACTTTCATTTCGGGTGCAAAAGCAGTACAATACAGCTATGATGAGTATGGTAGGTTAAAATCTGTCTCCGTAACAGCAAACGGGGGTAACGAAAAAGAAAGCTATACTTATGATGCGGAAGGTAACCGTATCAGCCGTACAAGCAAGGAAGGAACGGTTTACTATGTGAACGATGCTTGTGCGGATCTGACACAGGTCATCGCTGAAACTGACGCAAACGGCACCTTGAAAAAGGAATAAAAAACAGGGGTCAAACCCCATCAATTTGCTTAAGCGTTGTTTCATCCATCCGGTTATAAAACCTCGAAAGGGTAGGTTGTGAGGCAAGAGCATCCTTACCAAGTATTGCTGTAAAGACCGGATCTACGGTAAGCTCATCAGCACAATCATCTTCGAAGTATGCTGCCATGGTCTGATATATTACCTTTAGCAGATTTTCAGGATCGATATGAATCCGAAAGAGTGCATCATCATTTGTTTTGAACAAGCGATATATGAGTTTCACAAGACCTATTTTCTCCGCAAATTCCTTTATCAGAAGGAGTCCGGCATCAGATGACAGGTCACCTCCGTCAAAGTTAATTCTAAGATAGGGGTTGCTTTCGAGCGCAGTGTCTTTTATACTATTCATAGGGCTTCTCCTTATGGTATTTTGTTTCGTTTGGCACTTAATATTATACCAAATCAGAAGCTTTTTTTTCATCTAATAGATGAAAGCAACAGTGTTAAAATATCAAGGAACCATGCGGTTTTACGCCACCGCCGATCTATTTGGTGAATAATACAGGATTAGGGGATTTCTCATGAAAAAAAGCGATTCCAAACCTAGGAAAACAGAATACCTTACTTGTAGACGCGAAGCTAAACGATGTGCGCCTATTGCCATGATATTCATTCTGTTTGCCGGATTCATATTTGCTGGCGCTATGTTCGGGCGATCAAAGGAATTACATCCCGATTTTTATGAGTCTATTTTTTTATCTATATCTATAGGATTATTGGGTATTGGATGGTTTTATTATTCGTTATCCGGCAATGCAAAAAGAAAGAATTTCAAAAAAATGGGTCAATGTTTTCCGGGGTATATTATTGAAGCAGAATCAAGAGGAATTCCTGCAGGGGATGGGACTTTCTATCTATTGATTTCATTCGATGACAATGGAAAAAAGATTAAATATTCAGAAGCATATTTCGGTGATCCTAATGTGTATTTGCAAAGCCGAAATTGTAATATATACAAGTATAAGAATAAATATATAGAAGCTGATCTTGTACCTGTAGATGAACTTACCGAAACGCACTATTTGAATATACCCATTTCCGATTTCCAAGGATTTTCCAAAGATAAATATGTGTAAAATATGAAGAAAAACCGCAGCCACATTAAACGAAGCCGCGGTTTTTGATTTGGGTTTTATTGATTTAGTTTCTAAACCATATTTGTTGTGAATCCATTAATCCCAATTTGCGACCTTTTATATAATAAATATTATCAACGGTAAACATGAATTCGGAGCAACACCGGAGTTTTTCTGGGCAGCTTCCGGAGAATATGTCGCGGATCAGGCAGCATATGATGCGGCAACACCGAGAAGCGCGATCGGCAGTATCCAAGATCACGGCAACGACGCAGGATGTATATGGGCTGGTCAGAAGTTACGAAATCGCGGTAGGAGAGTAAACGGAAGGATACATAAAAAAGTCGCTATGGCGGCTTTTTTATTTTGTGAGATACTTTCCCGGAGGAACATTCGAAATTTGACAAAGTAGACAGCATTTCGTATAATACCCACTGTCTGGGAAGGCATACGATTCTAGAAGTGACGAAGGAATCTGTGAGAATAGGCGCTCGCGGAGGTTTCGTGTATAAGGAGTATGCCAGATGTTTTCAAAGAAAAAAGTGAATATTGCAGCGAATAGGGAAAAAGCTGCAAGCTCTGTAACTGACGGGAAAGAGTCTCTGAAACCGGAGGCTGGTGTCAGCATGGAGCAGATGCGTGCCATACAGCATAAGGACGGGCCGATGATGGTGCTGGCGGGGCCTGGATCGGGCAAGACTTTTGTGATCACGCGCAGGCTGAAATGTATGATCGAAGCGTATGGGATTCCGCCGGAAGAGATTCTGGTGGTGACTTTCAGCAGGGCTGCGGCTGCGGAGATGCAGGAGCGGTTCTTCAAGCTGATGGGAGATGCGAATTGCGGTGTGATGTTTGGCACTTTTCATGCCGTGTACTTTCATATCCTGAAAAATACTTATCGCTATGACACCTCTTGCATCGTGACGGAAAAGGAGAAACGCAGATACCTGAAGGAAGCTTTCAGTGCGCATCCGGAAGTAGCAGAGGATGAGCAGACCTATGCGTATGTGCTGGCGTCCATCTCAAAGATCAAGAATGAGGGGATTGCACCGCAAGATTTTCGGGATGACTGCTGCCTTTTGGAGAAAGAAGTGTTTCTGGAGATCTTCCGGGAATACCAAAAGATCATGAAGGCGGAAGGAAAACTGGATTTTGATGATATGGTGCTGTTGTGCCGGGATCTGTTTGTCAAACACCCGGAGATCCTAACCACCTGGCGGCAGAGGTATCATTATATCCTGATCGATGAGTTTCAGGATATCAACCCCATGCAGTACGAGGTGATCAAAATGCTGGCGGCACCGGACAATAATCTTTTCATTGTAGGGGATGATGACCAGGCCATCTATGGGTTTCGCGGTTCCAGACCCGGGATCATGCTGGAATTTCCAAAGGAATATCCGGAGCAGGAACAGGTGGTCCTGAAAGCCAACTATCGCAGTACGCAAGGGATCGTGGATAAGGCTCTGCAACTGGTGGGCCACAATAAGAGTCGATATACCAAAAGGCTGCAGGCACAGCGCGTGGGGAAAAACGATGTGACAACGGCCGGCTTTGATAACCGGGAAGAAGAGGTAGCAGCGATGATCAAAGTGATCCAAAGTGCGGTGCAGTATATGCCATATAAAGAGTTGGCGCTGCTGTTCCGTACCAATGCGTCGGCCCGTTTTTATTCGCAGAAACTTTGTGCTGCAGGGATTCCGTTCTATATCAAAGAAAAGATCAGCAGTGTCTTTTACAGTCCCATCGGGATGGATATCATGGCAGTCTTTGCCTACGCCCATGGAGAGCAGGAACGCCGGCATCTGCTGCGCTTCTTCAATAAGCCCCCCAGGTACATAAGGCGTGGTCTTTTGGAAGAAGAAAACTGTGACCTGAAGGCTATGCTGTATCGTCAGGATGTGCCTATGAATATCAAAAAGAATATCCGGACACTTTTGCATGACCTGGAACTGTTAAAAGAGATGCATCCGTTTGCCGGAGTCAATTTTATCCGGAAGGGGATGGGATATGAATCCTGGCTGATCAAGGAGGCAAGAGCGAAGGGGAGAGATACCGGGGAGATCTTGGAGACATTGGACCTGGTCGCGGACTCCACCAGGCAGGCGAAGGACTATCGTGACTGGCTGGAGCAGATCGAATCCTATGAAAAAGCACTGGAGCAAAGCACGCAGGAGCGTGGGCAGGATGCGGTGCAGCTTCTGACGATGCACAGTGCGAAAGGGCTGGAGTATACGACAGTGATACTGCCGGATGTGAATGAAGGAAATGTACCACAAAAGAAAGCGGATAAGATCGAGGATCCGGAGGAAGAACGCCGGGTATTCTATGTCGCCATGACACGGGCCAGAGAAAAACTGTTTCTGTTTTACCTGAAAAAGAATACGGAGAAGAAGGTGTTTCCGAGCCGGTTTTTGAAAGAGATGGGGATAAAAGGGGAATAAAAAACACCACTTGCCGTTCGCGCAAGGGGAAGGCAAGTGGTGTGTAAATAACAGGTGCGAGATTTACTCTTCGTCGTCCTCGTCCACAAGCTCGTCGAATTCCTGCTTGTCCAGGTATTCGTCGAAGGCGTCGGAAGCGATCTCGTACTCTTCTTCATCATCAATATAGCGCAGAGAGGGAGTACCTTCCGCGTCCTCTTCGTGACCATAGAGCCATACTTCGCCGTCATCGTTTTCGCCGTCTTCATCCAGCGGCAGCAGAGCGATGTAATCTTTGCCGTTGCTGGCGGTAAAGATGGCTGCGATGGAACAGGTGACGGTACCGTCATCCAGCTCCAGATCTACATACATTTCGTCATCATTATCTTCCATATTCGGTTTACCCATTTTGTGCTCCTTTTTTATCGATTGATTATCAACAGTTTTTAGTAGGTGTACCAGAGTATTGTATAAAAAAACTGCTTTTACAGCAAGGGGTTTTATGATATTATATTAGAAGTTGTGTTTTTTAGGAACAGGGAGAGCCGAATGGGCAGTTTTTGGAAGCATTTTCGGACAATCACATATCACCGGTGGCTCGTGATGAAAGGCTGCTTTGCGGTAGGCTTGTATTGGCAGGGGCTGACGCACGATCTGTCCAAGTATGCGCCGGAAGAGTTCCTTAACGGCGTGAAGTATTATCAGGGCTATCGCAGTCCGAATGTGGCCGAGAGAGAAGAAAAAGGCTATTCATCCGCCTGGCTTCATCACAAGGGGCGGAATAAGCATCATTTCGAATACTGGATCGATTATGCGGACTGTGATACCAAAATGGTACCGGCTCCCATGCCGAACCGCTATATTGTGGAAATGTTTGAAGACCGGCTGGCGGCATCCAAGGTGTATCTTGGTGAGAAATATACGGATGTCTCGGCATTGGAGTATTATAAGAAAGGGGATATTACCCCGCTTTTGCATCCGAAGACCAGGAAGCTGTTGGAGAGGCTTCTGAAAATGAATGCGAAGTACGGCGAAAGAAGGACGAATCGTTATATTCGTTTGCATATACTACATAATCTGCGAAAATGACAGCAAGCGTAAGGAGAGAGGCGTTGGGATGAATGCGAGAGGAGAAAGTATGTACCAAAGCAGTATGATGGAGCTGAGCGAAGACCGTAAGGGCCTGTTTGATGAGCTGGTGAAGTTTTGTATGGCTTCCGGCGAGATCGACCAGAACCTGTATATGGAATATGATGTGAAACGCGGCCTGCGTGATTCCAATGGTAAGGGCGTGTTGACCGGTCTGACGGAGATCTCGGATGTCAACGGCACCAAGATCGTGGGCGGGGTGAAGGAACCGGCGCCCGGCCAGTTGTATTATCATGGCTACAATGTACGGGATCTGGTAAAGGGCGATCCGAGTCGGCGCTTTGCTTTTGAGGAGATCACCTATCTGCTGTTGTTTGGGGAACTGCCTAATGAAAAGCAGTTTGAGAGCTTTTGCGCGGTACTCGGGGATCTGCAGGAACTGTCCAATGAGTTTGTGCGTGATGTCATCCAGTATCATCCCAGCGACAATATCATGAACTCGCTGCAGAAGACGATCTTAAACCTTTATTCTTTTGATGAGAACCCGGAGGATACTTCCGTACCGAATGTACTGCGGCAGTGTCTGCAGATGATCGCCAAGATGCCGCTGATCTCGGTGTATGCATATCATTGCTACCGGCATTATGCGCTGAATGAAAATCTGGTGCTGCGTGCGCCGATCAAAGAATATTCCACGGCAGAGAACATCTTGAATATCCTGCGCCCGGACGGACAGTTTACTCCGCTGGAAGCGTATGTTCTGGATACTGCGCTTGTGCTGCATGCGGAGCACGGCGGCGGTAACAACTCTACTTTTACGACCCATGTGGTGACCAGCTCCGGTACAGACAGCTATTCGGCCATGGCGGCTGCAGTGGCTTCACTGAAGGGGCCGAAGCATGGTGGCGCCAACCTGAAGGTGCAGATGATGTTCCGCGATATGGAGGAGAAACTGAGCGACTGGAAGGATGAGGGCCAGGTGAGAGACTATCTGACCAAGGTGCTTTCCGGTGATATGTTTGACCATTCCGGTCTGATCTATGGTATGGGGCATGCGGTGTATACGCTGTCGGATCCGAGAAAAGAGATCCTGAAAGAATGTACATTAAAGCTGGCTCTGGAAAAAGGGCGTATGGAAGAATTTGCGTTGTATGATATGGTGGAGCGTGTTGCAGCAGAGCTGATCACCAAGGGCAGGCGGGTATTCAAACCGGTGTGCGCAAATGTAGATTTCTACAGCGGTTTTATGTATTCGATGCTGGGCATTCCCGAGGAACTGTTTACGCCGATGTTTGCTATTGCCCGTATCTCCGGCTGGAGCGCACATCGTCTGGAAGAACTGGTGAACAAGGGTAAGATCATCCGCCCGGCTTATAAATATGTCGGAAAGCACAAAGACTATATTCCGATGGAAGAGCGTAATTGATCCGTCATAATATTTGAGCATAGAGAGGTGCGAAGGGATATGGCAGAGAAAAAAGAAAAGTATGTAGCGTATGTATCTTGTTATACGCGTGGCAGCAAAGTAGGGATCCGCGTCTATGATGTGGATATGAAAAAGGGTATCTTTACGGAAAAAGAGGGTGTGGAGATCTCAAATTCCTCCTATATCACGATCTCACATAACCATAAATATCTGTACTCCATTACGGACTACGGTGTAGAGGGCTATAAGATCCGTGAGGATGGCGGACTGGAGAATATCACACAGGCCTCGATCAACGGTATGCGTGGCTGCTATCTGTCGACTTGCTACAAAGACCGTTATCTTTTTGTGGCAGGCTATCATGACGGTAAAATCACGGTATTGTCCTTGAATGATGACGGTACCATCGGGGAGATCACGGATGAGGTATATCATCGTGGCATCGGCAGTATTGCGGACCGTAACTTCCGCCCGCATGTCAACTGTGTCAAGATGACCCGTGATAACAAGTATCTGCTGGCGGCAGATCTGGGGCTGGATCATGTGAAAGTGTATCAGGTAGATCACAAGACCGGGAAACTGAAGATGGTGGATATCATCCATTCCGAGCAGTATTCCGGCCCGCGCCATATCAAGACATCCAAAGACGGACAGTTTGTCTATATCGTGCATGAAGCCAAGAGTTATGTAGATGTCTATCATTACGAGGAAAAAGAAGAAGGAAATCCTTTCTTTGACAAGATACAGACCATTTCCACGCTGAATGAATATCATGCCGGAGACGCGGCAGCCAGCGCGCTGAATTTGTCACAGGATTTCAAATATATGGTCTGCTCCAATGCGGGCGATAACAGCGTGGTGATCTATGAGATCGACCAGAAGACGGGACTGCTCGACAAAAAACTGTGTCTGCCCATCAGCGGGGCGTATCCCAAAGATGCGCAGCTCTTCCCGGATAACCGTCATCTGGTATCCTTAAACCACGAGGGCAATACCATGACTTTCTTTGCGGGGGATATTGAGAAAGGGACACTGGTGATGAATACCAAGGAGATCCCTATTCAGGAACCGAACTGCGTAGTATTCCATAAACTGGACTGATCCTGATCACAGATTGATGTTCATAAAAGGGCGTGTAAAAAAACTTTAGTTTTTTCATACGCCCTTTTTTATGCCTAGCGATAAAGTTTTTCAAGATTGCTCATTTTGGCACCCATATTGGCGATGAGCAGATCGGTGAGTGTCAGGGCACACATGGCTTCGACCACTACAACAGCGCGGGGCACGACGACAGGATCGTGGCGGCCAGCGATCTCCAGGACCGTTTCGGAGCTGTCTTTCTTAATGGTTTCCTGCGGCTGGTAGATGGATGGTGTAGGTTTAAAATAGGCCCGGACACGGATCTGATCCCCGTTGGACATACCGCCTAAGATACCGCCGGCGTGGTTGCTCTCGAAAGCGGCTTTTCCGTTTTTGCATCGGATCTTGTCATTGTTTTCACTTCCCTTTCGGGTGGCAACGGCGATACCGTCTCCAACCTCGACGGCTTTTACGGCACCGATGGAAAAAAGGGCCTGGCCCAGCAGGGCATCCAGTTTGTCAAATACGGTCTCGCCCAGTCCGGCAGGTGCGCCGTCGATACGGCATTCTACCACACCGCCAACTGAATCTCGCTGCATACGGCATTCTTCGATATAGTTCATTGCCTGCTCCGCGGAAGCGGCATCCGGCATCCCCACAGCATTAGAGCGGGCCGTGATAAAATCGGCTTCGGTGAGCACGTCCAGTTGTTCCGGGGACAGAGCGACCGGGCCGATGGCAGTGGTGCCGGCATAGACAGAGATGTTGAGGTTACGTAAAATTTTTATGGCAACTGCACCGGCAGCTACACGGGCTGCGGTTTCACGACCGGAGCTGCGCCCACCGCCACGATAGTCACGGATGCCGTATTTCTGATCAAAGGTATAGTCTGCGTGTCCCGGACGGTAAGTATCGGCCAGGTTGCCATAGTCACCGGAACGCTGACTGGTATTGCGGATCATCAGAGAGATGGGAGCGCCGGTGGTCTTGCCTTCAAAAACACCGGATAAGATCTCAACCAGATCATCCTCTTTGCGCTGCGTTGTTGCAGCAGAAGTGCCGGGCTTGCGTCTGGCCAGATAGGGCTGGATATCCTCTTCGCAAAGCTCTAACCCTGCGGGGCAGCCGTCGATCACGCAGCCCAGCGCTGGACCGTGGGATTCCCCCCAGGTGGTGACTCTGAAATATTTACCAAATGTAGAACCGGGCATAGGTTGATCTCCTGTTCATTCATAAAATTTATATATCCTGCAAAGTATAGCATAAGGGTGTGAGATTGGCAAATACGGATACTCTTGATTTTCCGGCAGATTATCCCTATAATTATAGATAATTGTACCTCGGCACCGAAGAAAGGCACCATGTGCGGACATGATTCAGATATACTTTATGATAACTTTTGTGTTGTCGCTGATGCTGACAACATTTTATGTATTTGTATGGCGGCGACGCTACGAAGTGAATATCACGGTTCTTTTTTTGCTGATCCCGGTAATGAACTATGCGTTCCTGGAGTGCTATAATGAGCAGAATCTGGAGATCGTATTGTTTGGCCTGAAGATCTGTTATATCGGCGGCTGTTTTTTCCCATGGTTTATCAGTCTGTGTATTATGAATCTGTGCGGGATACGACTCGGGTATCGCACCAGATTCTTAAGTTTTGCAGTCAGTGCTGCGGTGTACTGCAGTGTGCTGACCATCGGCCAAGAAGATAGTTTATTTTATAAAAGTATCTATCTCACACAGAAGGACAATGTATGGATCCCGGTCAAAGAATACGGGCCGATGCATACTGTCTTTTATATGGCGCTGGCGCTGTTCTGCGGCTTCAGTATCGGCGCGATCATCTATACATGGCGAAAGAAAAAGCAAGTGTCCAGGCAGATCTTATATATGCTGTTTTTCCCGCATATGATCTCGGTGGTCGGCTATCTGGCCAGACCAGTTTTGCCGACGGGCATGGAACTGACACCGCTTTGTTATACCTACGCGCAGATCGTATATTTACTCATTGTGCAGCGGATGGAGTTGTATCATGTGAGTGATATGGCTATCGAATCTATGGTACAGTCGGGTGATATCGGATTTGTTTCACTGGATTTTAAATACCATTATCTGGGAAGTAATGAGACGGCCAGACGGATCCTGCCGGTGCTGGAAGAGATCGCGGTCGATAACAGCATCGTGAATGTGGAGGGATTGGAACACAATGTAGTTGACTGGCTGGCCTGGTTTAAAGAAAACGAAGACACCGATGCCAAGTACTATTACAAGACACCGGCGGAGAATGAAAATGAAGAGGAAACCTATCAGGTACAGGTAAAGTATCTGTATGATGGCAGCAAGCGACGTGGTTATCAGATCATCCTGACCAATGATACGAAGAATCAGAAATACATCAAGCTGCTGAACGGCTTCAAAACACAGCTGGAAGAAGAAGTAGCGATGAAGACCGCCAGCATCATACGCATGCATGACAATCTGATCATGAGTATGGCGGCGATGGTTGAAAGTCGTGATAACTCCACCGGCGGGCATATCAAGCGCACCAGTGTGTGCGTGCGTATCCTGATCGATGAGATCCTAAAGCTCGGAACGCCGCAGTTGAGCGAGCAGTTCTGCAGAAATATCATCAAGGCGGCACCTATGCACGATCTGGGAAAGATCGCCGTAGATGACGCGATACTGCGCAAGCCCGGACGTTTTACACCGGAAGAATATGAAAAAATGAAGGAGCATGCGGCCAAAGGGGCACAGATCGTTCACGAGATCTTAAAGGATACGGACGATATGGATTTTCATCTGCTGGCGGAGAATGTGGCGCATTACCATCACGAACGCTGGGACGGCTCCGGCTACCCGGAAGGACTGAAAGGGGAGGAGATCCCGCTGGAGGCACGTATCATGGCCATTGCCGATGTCTATGATGCGCTGGTGAGTAAGAGAGTCTATAAAGATCCTATGTCCTTTGAAGAGGCAGATCAGATCATTATGGAAGGTATGGGAAAGCATTTTGATCCGCAGCTGAAAGAATGCTATATGAAGGCTCGGCCAAGGCTGGAAGAATACTATCGCAGTGAAGGGGAATCCGGGCCGGGGAAGGAAAAAACGTAATGGAAAAAATGAGATATCAGGTCATCGCTACGGATGGCAGGGCAAAACGGGCGGTGATGGAAACGGTGCATGGCACGATACAGACACCGGTATTTATGAATGTAGGAACGGTTGCAGCCATTAAAGGTGCAGTCTCTACGGAGGATCTGGAACGGATCGGCACTCAGGTGGAACTGTCAAATACCTATCACTTGCATGTACGCCCGGGGGATGAGATCGTAAAGAAGATGGGAGGGTTGCACCGTTTTATGAGCTGGAACAAGCCGATCCTCACGGATTCCGGCGGTTTTCAGGTATTCTCCCTGGCAGGACTGCGCAAGATCCGGGAGGAAGGGGTAACCTTTCAGTCGCATATTGACGGACGAAAACTCTTTATCGGACCGGAAGAGAGTATGCAGATCCAGTCCAATCTGGCATCTACTATAGCTATGGCGTTTGATGAATGTCCGCCGGCACTGGCGGAGCGTGATTATGTGCTGCCTTCGGTGGAACGCACCACGAGATGGCTGGAACGCTGCAGGATCAAGATGGCGGAGTTAAATGCCAGAGAAGATACCATCAACAAAGACCAGCTGCTGTTTGGCATCAATCAGGGAGCGGTCTTTGCGGACATTCGCATTGAACATGCCAAGCGGATCGCGGAAATGGATCTGGATGGTTATGCGGTGGGCGGTCTGGCCGTGGGCGAAAGCCATGAGCAGATGTACTATATCCTCGATGAGACAGTGCCTTATCTCCCGCAGAACAAGCCGACCTATCTGATGGGGGTGGGCACGCCGGCAAACATTATCGAGGCAGTGGATCGCGGAGTGGACTTTTTTGACTGCGTCTATCCCACCAGAAACGGCAGGCACGCACATCTTTACACGAAATTCGGCAAGATCAATCTGATGAACGCAAAGTACGAGACAGATGACCGGCCGGTGGAAGAGGGGTGTGGCTGTCCGACTTGTCAGCGATATTCGAGGGCTTATATCCGGCACCTGCTCAAAGCCAAGGAAATGCTGGGCATGCGGATGTGTGTACTACACAATCTGTATTATTACAATCACCTGATGGAAGAGATCCGAGCAGCCATCGAAGCCGGAAACTATGCACAGTTCAAAAAAGAAACACTGGAGCGGATGGCTCAGGGAGATGCATAATATGTCCTCATGTCAAGAAGGGCTTGCGGGAATCCGCAGTTTTGTGTATGATATAAGAGTTTAGCTTATTTCGAAAGCTTTTTGTAATTATTTTGAAACATTTTTTTTAGGAGGAAATAAAAACTATGAACAACTTCTTTTTACTGGATGCTACCGCACAGGGTGCAGCAGGTGGTATGGGCTTGTCGATGATCATCTCCATCGTACTGATGCTGGTGGTATTTTACTTTATGCTCATTCTGCCGCAGAAGAAAGAGCAAAAAAAGCTGCAGGAAATGCATAATTCTATGGAAGTGGGCGATGTGGTCGTGACTACCAGCGGTTTCTATGGCGTGCTGATCGACATCACCGAGGAAGATGTCATCGTAGAGTTCGGCAGCAACAAGAACTGCCGTATCCCGATGCGTAAGAGTGCCATCGCACAGGTAGAAAAGGCAGAAAAGTAAGTAAACACTTAATAAGGAGCAAATCAATCATGGTATTAAATATCACTTGCATTCCAGGCGACGGGATCGGACCGGAGATCGTAACACAGGCAAAGGCAGTATTGGATAAGGTGGCTGAGGTATATGGCCACGAGATGAAATATACGGATATTCTGATGGGTGGAGCTTCCATCGATGCATGTGGGGAGCCTCTGACGGATGAGGCGATCGCAACCGCCAAGGCAGCAGATGCTGTACTGATGGGTTCCATTGGTGGCGATACCAACACTTCTCCGTGGTATAAGTTACCGCCGGAAAAGAGACCCGAAGCGGGGCTTCTGAAGATCCGCAAGGCACTGAATCTTTTTGCGAACCTGCGTCCGGCCGTATTGTATCCGGAACTGCGCGGAGCTTGTCCTTTGAAGGAAGAGATTTCTGAAAAAGGTTTTGATCTGCTGATCATGCGTGAGCTGACCGGCGGTCTGTATTTTGGTGAGCGCAGGACCGTAGAAGAAAACGGTGTGCGCAAAGCGATCGATACCTTAACCTATACGGAAGAGGAGATCCGCCGCATTGCCATTAAGGGCTTTGATATCGCAAGAAAACGCCGTGGCAAAGTGTGCAGTGTCGATAAGGCAAATGTACTGGATTCTTCTAGACTGTGGCGTGCCGTAGTGAATGAAGTGGCAAAGGACTATCCGGATGTCACGGTAGAACATATGCTGGTAGACAACTGCGCTATGCAGCTGGTCAAAGATCCTTCCCAGTTTGATGTGGTACTGACGGAGAATATGTTTGGTGATATCTTATCAGATGAAGCAAGTATGGTGACCGGTTCCATCGGTATGCTGGCCAGCGCATCCTTAAATGATACGAAGTTTGGCTTGTATGAGCCGAGCCACGGATCCGCACCGGATATTGCAGGAAAAGACCTGGCAAACCCGATCGCAACGATCCTGTCGGCGTCTATGATGCTTCGTTATTCCTTTGATCTGGACAAGGAAGCAGATGCCATCGATGCTGCGGTAGATCAGGTATTGAAGGACGGTTTCCGTACCGGTGATATCTACAGTGAAGGCTGCACAAAGGTCGGCTGCAAGGAAATGGGTAAGCTGATCGTGGAACGGATCAAATAATTCGGTTTTTGGAGGAAGAAAACGTGGAAACAGAAAAGAAGGTCATGCTCTCGGGCATCCAGCCCAGCGGCGATCTGCATTTGGGAAACTATCTCGGTGCCATCAAGAACTGGGCAGACCGGGTAAATGAGTTTGAATGCTATTATTTTATGGCAGATATGCACACCATCACAGTGCGTCAGGATCCGAAGGAACTGCGCAGACGCTCCCAGGAGATGCTGGCACTGTATATTGCTTGCGGCCTGGATCCGGAGAAGAACACATTGTTCCTGCAGTCTCATGTACCGGCACACGCACAGCTCGGCTGGGTGCTGGACTGCTATACCATGTTTGGTGAGCTGAGCCGTATGACCCAGTTTAAGGATAAGTCCGAAAAGCACAAGGACAACATCAATGCCGGACTGTTTACCTATCCGTCCCTGATGGCAGCAGACATTCTGCTGTATCAGCCGCACTATGTACCGGTAGGTGAGGATCAGAAACAGCATGTGGAGCTGACCAGAAATATCGCGATCCGTTTCAATAACATCTATGGGGATGTATTCCGTGTACCGGAGCCGTACATCAGCAAGGTGGGGGCGCGTATCTACGGCCTGACCACTCCGGGACAGAAGATGAGCAAGTCCGAGCCGAACGGCTGTGTATTCCTGATGGATGAGCCGGATGTGATCATGAAGAAGTTTAAGCGTGCGGTGACCGATTCCGATACGGAAAACTGCGTACATTTTGATAAAGAGAATAAGCCGGGCGTAGCGAACCTGATGAATATCTATGCAACACTGACCGGCAAGACCTTTGAAGAGATCGAAAAAGAGTTTGCGGGCCAGGGTTACGGTGTATTTAAGCCGGCCGTTGGCGAAGCAGTGGTTGATGCTTTGGCACCGATCCGCGAGGAAGCAAAGCGTCTGATCGCAGATAAGGCATATCTGGATTCCGTATACAAGGCAGGTGCGGAAAAGGCAGCCTACATTGCAAACAAGACACTGCGCAAAGTGTATAAGAAAGTCGGTTTTTATCAGTTGGATAAATAACAGCGAAATGAAAAGGTAACCGAAAGGAGATCAGGGAAATGAGAAGTGACAGTGTAAAGACCGGAACATCACAGGCACCCCACAGAAGTCTGTTTAATGCACTGGGGTATACGAAAGAGGAGAGAGAGCGTCCGCTGATCGGTATCGTATCATCTTTCAACGAGATCGTACCGGGACATATGAATCTGGATAAGATCGTAGAAGCAGTAAAGCTTGGTGTTGCTATGGCGGGCGGTACGCCGGTGGTATTCCCGGCAATCGCAGTTTGCGACGGCATCGCCATGGGGCACATCGGCATGAAGTATTCTCTGGTCACCCGTGATCTGATCGCGGATTCTACGGAGTGTATGGCAATGGCGCACGGTTTTGACGGACTGGTCATGGTGCCGAACTGTGATAAGAATGTACCGGGTCTGCTGATGGCTGCGGCTCGTGTCAATATCCCGACCGTATTTGTATCCGGCGGTCCGATGCTGGCAGGTCATGTAAAAGGCCGCAAGCGCTCCTTATCTTCCATGTTCGAAGCAGTCGGTGAGCTGGCTGCCGGCAAGATCACCGAAGCGGATCTGGAAGAGTTTGAAGAGAAGGTATGTCCGACCTGCGGCTCCTGCTCCGGTATGTATACCGCAAACTCTATGAACTGCTTAACAGAAGCTCTGGGTATGGGCCTTAAGGGCAACGGAACTATCCCGGCAGTTTATTCCGAGCGTATCCGCCTGGCAAAGCACGCGGGTATGAAGATCATGGAACTGGTAGAAAAGAATATCCGTCCGCGCGATATCATGACGGAGAAGGCATTTATGAATGCTCTGACCGTGGATATGGCACTGGGCTGCTCCACCAACTCCATGCTGCATCTGCCGGCCATCGCAAATGAAGCCGGTGTGGATCTGAACCTGGATATCGCAAACGAACTGTCTGCAAAGACACCGAACCTGTGCCATCTGGCACCGGCAGGCCCGACCTATATGGAAGACCTGAACGAAGCCGGCGGTGTATATGCGGTGATGAACGAACTGTGCAAGAAGGATCTGCTCTATACCGATCTGATCACGGTAACGGGCAAGACCGTAGCGGAGAATATCAAAGGCTGCATCAATATGGATCCGGAAGTCATCCGTCCGATCGACAACCCGTACAGCCAGACCGGCGGTATTGCAGTACTGAAGGGCAACCTGGCTCCGGACAGCGGTGTAGTAAAACGCTCCGCAGTCGTGCCGGAGATGATGGTACATGAAGGTCCGGCCAGAGTATTTGACTGTGAAGAAGATGCGATCGCGGCCATCAAGGGCGGCAAGATCGTGGCAGGCGATGTTGTGGTGATCCGTTATGAAGGACCGAAGGGCGGACCGGGTATGCGAGAGATGCTGAACCCGACTTCCGCAATTGCAGGTAT
>JAFXQR010000125.1 GCA_017526985.1 Lachnospiraceae bacterium | reverse complement strand
CGGATATTTCTTCAGCGCTTCACCGACAAACAACTCGCTTTCCCCGTCATGATAGGGGTAAGCGGTATCGATGTAATTGACACCGGCTGCAATGGCAGTATCCAGCATCTTTTGGGCTTCGATGCGTTCGATCTTGCCGTCAGCGCCTGTCGGAAAACGCATGCAGCCGAACCCCAGTAACGATACATCAATCCCCAGTTTCTCAAATCTTCTCGTTTCCATTTTGTGACCCTCCATAAGGGGAGAGGGGATATGCCCCCTTTCCTGATTTACAGTTTTCTGTTACATAGTTACCTATTTTGCATCATAACATAAAAATAACAATCGTACTGTGCAATTTTTGGTCATTGGCCTATCGTTTTTTGCACCGATCGCAGAATGGCGTAAAAATTTGTGGTTGACAGATAATCTATCGTTTTGTATACTCTTAAAATGTAAGAACCGCAAGGTTCTGAACAGTAACACAAGAAATTGTCAATATCGGAAATATCACGAAAGGAGGTATCGAACATGTTTATCCGAATTAAAAAGCATTTTGAAAAAATGAATAAAAGCAATCGTACCTCCTGTAGATGTGTTAAATAGCGTATGTTCGGATGGATCACATATGGATCCGTAAATATGTTGAAAATGCTGTTGAGCCCTGATGCCGGAAGGTGTCAGGGCTTTTATCATCCTAAGGAGGATACAGCATGTTTCAGATAAAAAACGTTACATTAACACATAAAAAAGATCTCAGAACGATTCTTGAGAATTTTTCACTGGTTTTGAATAAGGGTGACCGGGCAGTCCTGATCGGCGAGGAAGGAAACGGAAAATCCACGCTGATGAAATGGATCTATGCCCCGGACCTGATTGAAGACTATATAGAGTATGGGGGGGAACGATCTGTAAGCGGAGAGAGATTATCTTATCTCCCGCAGGAATTCCCAAATCAAGATAAAAAGAAAAGTGTTTATGCCTTTTTTGCGGAGCATGAAGCGTTCTATGAGCAGACGCCGAGGGATCTTGCAAAAATGGCTGCTGATTTTATGGTCGAAACGGAGTTTTTCTACCGGGAGCAGGCGATGGAGACGCTGTCCGGGGGAGAGCGTGTGAAGGCACAGATGATGCGTATCCTGATGGAACAGCCTACGATCCTGCTTTTGGATGAACCATCCAACGACATCGATATCGAAACGCTGGAACTGATGGAGCGGATCATCAATGACTTTGACGGAGCAGTGCTCTTTATCTCACACGACGAGATCCTGATCGAGCATACGGCGAACCGCGTGATCCATTTTGAGCAGATCCGCCGGAAAACAAAATGCCGGCATACGGTGGCAAATATGCCTTACCGGCAGTATGTGGAAGAGCGTCTTCACAGTTTTGAAAAGCAGGAGCAGGAAGCGCTTGGAGAACGCCGGGAAAAGAAGAAACGCGATGAAAAATTAAGGCGTATGGAACAGAGCGTCGGAAGCAGCATGGACAATATGTCCCATGCGGAGCGGGATCATATCGGCCAGCTTCTGAAAAAGAAGATGAGGAATGTAAAGGCTATGGAAAAGCGTTTTGAGCGGGAAGATGCCGAAATGACGGAAATGCCGGAGCAGGAGGAAGCCATCTTCTTTAAATTGGGGGATAAGAACAGCGCGATCCCGGCAGGCAAATGGGTGATCGAATACGAAAGTCCGGTGTTATATACCGCAGATGGAAGCCGGCTGCTTGCGAAGGATCTGGTACTGAAGATCCGCGGCTCAGAAAAGATCGGGTTGATCGGGACCAACGGATGCGGAAAAACCACGCTGCTGACTAAGATTGCAGAAGAACTGTTAAACCGGTCGGATCTCCGCACGGAATATATGCCGCAGAATTACGAAACGCTGCTGGATATGGAGCAGACTCCGGTGGATTATCTGGATCAAAGCGGAGATAAGGAAGAACGGACCAGGATCCGCACCTATCTGGGTGCCTTGAAATACACGGCAGATGAGATGGGGCATCCGATCCGGGAACTCTCAGGCGGACAGAAGGCAAAGGTACTGCTGTTGAAACTGAGTATGTCCGGTGCCAATGTGCTGATCCTGGATGAACCTACGCGAAACTTTTCGCCTTTATCCGGCCCGGTGATTCGCAGGATGCTGAAAGAATTCCCGGGGGCCATCATCAGCGTATCCCACGACCGTAAATATCTGTCGGAAGTATGCGACAAGATCTACCGTCTGACCGAAGACGGTTTGCATGAGATTGGAGGAAATAAACATGTACGAAAATGATATCAGAAAAGAAAAATATATATTATTGATCGCCTACAGCGGCGAAGAATCGGAAGCGGATGCTTCTTTGGATGAACTTTCAGACCTTCTCGATACCGCAGACGGTATCGCGGTAGGGCGGATGAAGCAGAAGATGATGCGGCAGGATCCGGCCACTTATATCGGCAGCGGTAAAGCGATGGAATTAAAGATTAGTCTGGTGGCCAAAGATGCTGATGGCGTGATCTGCGATGATGAGCTGACACCGGCGCAGATGCGTAATCTCTCAGATCTTTTGGATACCAAGGTGATCGACCGTACCATGCTGATCCTGGATATTTTTGCGGCACATGCCCATACCAGCGAAGGTAAACTGCAGGTGGAGATGGCGCAGCTTAAATACCGTTCCAGTCATCTGATCGGTGCCGGTAAAGCGATGTCCCGTTTGGGCGGTGGTATCGGTACCAGAGGGCCGGGTGAGACCAAGCTGGAGACGGACCGAAGAGTGATCGGAAGACGGATCGCCAGACTGTCTTCGGAAATCAAGGAAATGCAGCGCGTCAGAATGACAACGAGGAAACGACGTATGGGCAACCGGACACCGGTGGTCGCAATCGTCGGATACACCAATGCAGGGAAGTCCACGCTGATCAATCTTTTGACGGATTCCTCGGTGCTTTCGGAAGATAAACTGTTTGCAACGCTGGATCCCACCACGCGTACCTGTGTGATGAAGGGCGGCCAGGAAGTGTTGTTTACGGATACGGTAGGTTTTATCAACAAACTGCCGCACCAGCTGATTGATGCATTCCGCAGTACACTGGAAGAAGCAAAGTACGCCGATGTGATATTGCATGTGGCGGATGCTTCAGATCCGGAACTGGATATGCATCTGCAGGTTGTCTATAAGACACTGCGGGAGTTGGATGTGACCGGAAAGCCCGTGATCACGGCATTTAACAAATGTGATCTGATAACGGGTGAGGAGCGGCTGATCGATGTTTACGCGGATAACTGGTTGCGGATCTCGGCAAAGACAGGCGACAACATCGATGCGCTTTTGGAAACCATTGAGGATACACTGCAGAAGAATCGCAAGTATGTAGAATGCCTGATCCCGTATTCGGACGGAAAACGATTGGATGCATTCCACAAGTACGGACAGATCCTTGCGGAAGAATATCTGGAGGACGGCATCAGCATCAAGGCATATATGCCCGAAAGCGCAATGCCATAATAGGGGGATAATAATACAAATATCATGAAAGACCATAAACTACCAAAAAACATACAACAGACACTGAAAGCGAATGGGATCGCGGAAACGGACATTCTTTATGTGAGCCCGGTGGACCTTTCGTTTTCGTGTGAGTACATCGCCGGCGTGGCGTTTCTGACATCGTCATGGCTTGGCGTGTGCACCTATGGTTTGCCGGAGGATCACATCTTTTACTTCCGGGGAACACAGAACAATGAAGCGGCGACGACGGAAATCTCGGAAGAGCCGGAACTGCATCTGTATGAATTGAGCGGGCTGGAGCATATGCGCATCCTGCGAAACATCGGTTCCAATATACTGTATGCCGAAACGGAGGATGGAAAAAAGGAACTGGCGGCATTTACCAATACGCATATGGAAACAATGCAGTTTCTGCTGCGTCAGGCAAAGAACATCCGCGAAGGAAATGTGATCGATGACGAGGTGATACAGAAGGAAGAGGAAGAAGAGGAATCCCTATATTGCCCGATCTGCGGCACCATGTATCCGGATAAGGAAAAGAAAGTCTGCCCGAAGTGTACGAATAAAAGAACTATTTTCGGCAGGACGCTCAAGTATTTCTTTAAATACAAAGTACTGATCGCATTGCTGATCGTATGCTACATCTTATCCGCGGTGATCGGCGTTGCCTGGCCGTTTTTGAGCGGTACGATGCTCTACGATCATGTATTGGCGAAGAACGAAGACTTCCTTGCAAAGTACGGACTGACGGGACAGTTCACACTGGCACTTGGACTGCTGGTATTGATGATGTTCGGTTGCCGGCTGATCAACCATCTGACCAATGCGGTACAGATGGCGATCATGGCAAAGGTGGCGACCTCAACGGTTCGGGACATCAAGACCGATATCTTCACGGCTATGAGCCGGCTGTCACTGAACTTCTTTACGAGCAAGCAGACCGGCGGCCTGATGACACGCGTGGTCAGCGATGCGGAGAGAGTCACCGAGTTTTTCATCGATGGTCTGCCCTCCGTATTTATACAGGGGCTTACGATCATCGTAACCTTTATTGTGATGTATCGTCTGAACTGGCAGATGGCGCTCATCGCATGCATCCTGCTTCCACTGCTGGTCTTTATGACGGTGAAACTGCGGCCGGGACTCTGGAATTTGTCAGGCAGGCGGCACCGTGCGGAAAAAGCCGTTACATCTAAAGCAAATGACAACCTGACCGGAGCGCGCGTGGTAAAGGCATTCGGACAGCAGGAAAAAGAGATCGAGCGTTTTGAAAAGCCGAATCAAAAGCTTTGTGAGGCCGAGATCAACATCGTAAAACTGCGTAACCGATTTACGATCCTCTATAACCTGGTGCAGGAGATCTCCAGCATCTGGATCTGGATCGTCGGCGTGTTCTTTGTCTTAAAGACCGAGAAGATGGAACTGGGTGTACTGCTGACCTTCGTCGGTTATGTGGCACAGCTCAACGGCCCGATGAACTTCTTCTCCAGAGTGTTCCGTATGTGGGCGGAAAGTATCAACTCCGCACAACGGCTTTTTGAGATCATCGATTCCATACCGGATGTGCAGGAGAGCGAACATCCCGTGCATATGAAAACTTGCCGCGGCGAGATCGAGCTGGATCATGTGACCTTCGGTTATTCCAAGAGCAAGCCGGTACTGCGCGATATTCATCTGAAAGTAAAAGAAGGCGAACTGCTCGGTATTGTAGGAAGATCCGGCGCCGGCAAATCGACATTGGTGAATGTGATCTCCAGACTCTATGATGTGCAGGAGGGCAGCATCCGTATCGACGGTGTGGATGTGAAAGACCTGACATTAAAGGATCTGCGCAGTAATGTGGCGATGGTTTCGCAGGATACCTACATCTTTATGGGAAGCGTAGCCAAAAACATTGCCTACGGAAAGGAAGATGCAACGCATGGTGATATCATCCGTTCGGCAAAGCTTGCGAGCGCACACGAGTTTATTTCCAGAATGCCCGATGGTTACGATACCGTGATCGGTGCTTCCGGAAAAGATCTGTCCGGCGGTGAAAAGCAGCGTGTATCCATCGCAAGAGCAATTATGGCAGACCCGAAGATACTGATCCTGGATGAAGCTACGGCCAGCGTAGATACGGCGACAGAGAAGGCAATACAGAATTCGCTGAAGTATCTGACCAGGGGAAGAACGACATTGTCCATCGCCCACCGGCTGTCAACCCTGCGGGATGCGGACCGGCTGATCGTTATTGAAAAAGGGCAGATCGTGGAAGAAGGAACCCACGAAGAACTCGATCGGATCGAGGATGGTATCTACCATAAATTATCACGGCTGCAGGTAAAGAAGCCGGAAGCACAGAACAGTGAGGAAAACGAAATGGAAATGACACAGGATACAGAGATCAACTATTACGAAAAAGAAGCGGAAGAAATGACGGAGCTGAATATGATCACGGCGGAGGATCACTTTGAGCGTACCGAAGGCGGATT
>JAFXQR010000124.1 GCA_017526985.1 Lachnospiraceae bacterium | reverse complement strand
GGCATCCATTGCGCGAGAAAATGCAGATCTATATTCTGGCTGCGTTTTTTTCGGTATTTCTTTATGATTCTCCGGCTGCATTATTGATCTACTGGACCATGAACAACCTGTTTTCTCTTTGCAAAAATGTGATCACGAAATACAGCAAAGATCCGAAACGCATCCTTTCTATCTTCATTTCGTTCTTAGGCATACTTTTTGTGATTCAAGGAATACGCAAAGGAAAATATCGCCAGAGTTATTTTGCTCTCGAATATGGCTGGCTGGCTTTCGGGATCCTGTTACCGCTACTGTGCCAGCTGCCTTTACTCACACGATTTCTTCCGAAAAAAAAGATGTCCGCCGCTTCCGCATCATCTTCCGTTTCCCCGTCCCATTGGCCGGTAGCTTTAGTTCTGTCCATATTTATGGGAGCACTGATCCCTTTATCAGTGATCTCTTCTTCTGCACAGGATTTTGTTGATATTTATCACTATATCAATCCGCTTCACTATGTACTGACCAGTACCGTCATCGCAAGCGGTATGTTTTTAGTCTGGGGTAGTGTCTTTTATTTTCTGTTACCTCGTGATCGTCGCTTTGCCGGTTTTGTCATCTATCTCTTTCTTTTATGCGCTTCCATGGCAAACTATTTCTTCTGGGGGCACAATTTTGGTCAGCTCTCTTCGATCCTGACATTTCATGATAATCCGGTTTATCCTGCTTTCACAAAAGCCCTTAATCTGTTTATCCTCATTGGGATCCTCGCAGCAACTTACCTGCTTGCAAGATACTTTATAAAACAGGTCCGTATGGTATGCATCATTCTTTTACTTACCATACTAACCGTCTGCGGACGATATCTGTATATCAGTGTCCGTGATATTTCCGCTATCGATCTCAGTGTCGGCGAAAAAGATACTACAGAATATCCGGAGATTGCCCTCAGCAAGACCGGCAAAAATGTAGTCGTGATCATGCTGGACCGCGCAATCAGCGGCTTCATCCCCTATTTCTTTGCCGAAAAATCCGAACTTTATGATATGTACGATGGCTTCACCTATTATCCGAACACCATCTCTTTTGGCCAATGCACTTTATACGGAGCTCCCGCACTTTACGGCGGCTACGAATATACCCCGCAGGCGATCAATTCACGCACGGACGAATCATTACAATCCAAGCATAATGAGGCCCTTAAGGTCTTGCCCGCTATTTTTGCAAATGGCGGCTATCATGTCTTTGTTGCTGACTCGCCTTACGCAAACTACTCAACAATTCCTGATATGACGATCTATGTTGATATTCCCGGCGTTGAAGCCCACAATCTGGAAGGAAGCTTTTCCGGAGATTTTGAATATATATTAGATACAAACCAGATGGAACGCAGCTTCTTCTTTTACAGCGTTTTCAAGACAGCTCCGGTCCTCATGCAGAACTATATCTACAACAGCGGTGATTATTTGTCTTTAAGCGGCAATACCGGAGATACACAGACTTTTTTGAATTATTACAGTGTTCTGACAGCTCTTCCGCACATGACAAAAGTATCAGAAGACAACACCGGTACGCTGTTATTGATGGATAACAATACAACACACCAGCCGCTCTATCTCGATCTTCCGGATTATACTCCTTCCTACGAACAGACTGGCGCTCCGGAAGATAATACACCGCGATATTCCTGGGACGGAAAAGAATTAAATACCACTTATCCGGAAAGCATGATGCATTATCATATCGACATGGCCTCCCTTTTGCGTCTGGGAGAATGGTTTGATGAACTGCGCAGACTAGGCGTTTATGATAACACCCGGATCATTCTCGTTGCCGATCACGGCGGACTGGAAAACAATTTCGGTTATCCGAAAATTGATTTTTATTTTGATCTTGAAAAGGTAAACCCGTTACTACTGGTGAAGGATTTTGACGCACAGGGATTTAACGTTTCCGATGAGTTTATGACCAATGGAGACACCCCCTATCTGGCGACGAAAGATCTTTTTGTACCGGCAGTCAACCCCTACACCGGAAACGAATTATCTATGGACGGAAAAAACGATGTACGGATCACCTTCTCGACAGAAGGCACCAGCAATATCCGTAATCAGGTTGGGAAGAATGTTTTTGATTGCGTGAATGATAAATGGTTCACAGTCGATGGCAATATCTTCGACGGAGGCAACTGGGAACGGATCGAATAATTACCCTAATACAGCCCGGCTGACAAAATGCTGCACCACCATAGCCAGCGCAAACACCGCCAGTAAGCCGGCAATTGTCATACCCCAAAACTGCCCAGAGCTATATTTAAAACTCTTCCAGCACTTTCCAATACGCACCAGCGCTACAAAATAAAAGATCAAAAACGGGATGGTTGCCAGTGCCAGCACCTGGTACGACAGCAGGAAGAAGAAAAACATCCCGCACATGGTACCTGCCCAAAGCTTCATCAGCGAATCCTTCGGATGCTTATCGTTCACTTCCAGTGTTTTCTCATTGATCTCATCCACATCCATATAGATCTTTTTAAAATTGACCGTAAAGCGCCCCTCGTACTCTTTCAGCTGCTGCGCCTCAAAATCGTTATCCCAGTTTGCCATGTTCTTTTCCTTTTCTCTTTAAATTCGTAGTTGTAGGGCTGTCGATCACCTCACGGAAGGCATCTTGCCTTCCCCTTGAGGGGAAGGTGGCGCGCCAGCGCCGGATGAGGTGGACTCTGGCCTGCCGTAGTCTCCGCCAAGTCGCCGGGCAGTAAAGACAG
>JAFXQR010000123.1 GCA_017526985.1 Lachnospiraceae bacterium | reverse complement strand
TCCGGATACGTATTTTTCGTTCCCGGTGTCGAAGTCGGTGCTGTCGCAGTAAGTGGAGAATGACAGTAACCTGTCATCCTGAGCGAAGCGAAGGATCTTATTGTGCTGAAGAGGAAGGACATGAATCAGTAAATTCTGCCCATGATTGTCGAAAATCAGCCGGAATTTCGTGTGAAATGATACATTGCAAAATAAATTAAATTAGAGTATGATAGGGGACGGCTTTTTTCAAGGACGAAAGGTTAAGAAAATAAAGTCCCATCGGATAGAGAAATGGAGAACAGAATGGAAACAGAAAATACAAATATCCCGGAGCTGTTTGGCTCTCTGGTATTTAATGACCGGGTGATGAAGGAGTCATGCTTTTCCGCCGTGATACCGGTCAGTGGCTGGAACCAGTGGGTGTAGTGCGTTGCGCCGTTTTCCACCGCCCAGTCCTTCATTGCCTTTGCTACCACATCCGCGGAAGTTCTGGAAAGCTCGCCGCCTTCCTCCATCACCTTCATCACTTCCTTGAATACGGCGCGCGGCAGGCGTTCCCGCATCTTGCCTACGGTAAATACATTCTTACCGAATAATTCTTCGATATTGATCTTTTCTGTCATTTTGACCTCCCGAAGTCTTTTTTATTTCTTAAGGAATTGCTATATACAATACAGCAATGTCTCATATTTTGCAAGTTATATATTACTAACCAAATTATCAACAAGCCGAAATCCACCTCATCCGGCCTGCGGCCACCTGTCTCGCCTCCGGCTCGGTCGGCGCTAATCGTGTGCCACTGGCACACAGCGCCCCTCAAGGGGAAGGCAAGGTGTCTCACCGTTTACCGGCTGCCTTCGATGCGCAGCAGGTCCCCGACCTCCGGCTGCTCGGAAAGTGTGAGCCAGATGGTCTCGGATGCGTGCGGGCAGCTGTCCACCGCTTCGCCCTCCGTGTTGTGCATTGCCAGCACCTGTACCTTCTGGTCTCTTCCGTCCGGTTTCATGATCTCGATGGTATCCCCTACGGAAAACTTATTCTTCTGTGTGATCCGGCAACGTCCGCCCTCGATTGCTTCGATCTGTCCCAGATAGACATATTCAATAATGTAAGTATTGGCGTCATACACCTGCCCGTTCTCATCCGGTCTGCCGAAATAAAACCCCGTGTAATAACGGCGGTAGGTGCATTTACGGATCTCGGCGCGCAGCCAGTCCAGATGCGCACGGTAGCATTCTTCCGATTCCATATAGAAATCAATGGCTTTCCGGTAGGTTCTTGCCACCATCGCCACATACAGTGCCGTCTTCATCCGCCCTTCGATCTTGTAACTGTCGATCCCGGCATCCACCAGCTCCGGGATATACTCGATCATACACAGATCACGGGAATTAAAGATAAATGTGCCGCGCTCATTCTCATACACCGGCAGATATTCCCCCGGTCTGGTCTCTTCCATCACCGCGTATTTCCAGCGGCATGGATGGGTACAGGCTCCGCGGTTCGCATCTCTTCCGGTAAAGTAATTGGACAACAGACAACGCCCGGAATAGGAGATACACATAGCACCGTGGATAAAACTTTCGATCTCCATATCGTCGGGAATATGCTCCCGGATCTCTTTGATCTCCCGCAGGGACAGCTCTCTTGCGGTCACCACACGCTTTGCTCCCAGCTTGTGCCAGAAGAGAAATGTTTCATAATTGGTATTATTGGCCTGCGTGGAAACATGGATCTCAATCTCCGGACAGATCTCTTTGGCGATCATAAACATCCCCGGATCCGAAATGATCAGGGCATCCGGCCCCAGCTCCTTCAGTTCCGCAAAATACTTTCTTGCTTCCGCCAGGTCATAATTATGTGCCAGGATGTTCGCCGTCACATGCACCTTTGCTCCGTGCGCATGCGCATAGGCGATCCCCTCCACCATATCTTCTTTGGAAAAGTTTTTTGCCTTTGCCCGCAGGCTGAAGAACTCACCGCCGATATATACCGCATCCGCTCCATAGCGCACCGCGGTCTTTAACACTTCTAAGCTGCCGGCAGGAACTAAAAGTTCCGGGCGCTTGCTGTTATTATTTGACATATATTCCTCTATTTCTTTACACTGAGTGCCATACCGTCACCCACATTCAATACCGTGGAATCCAGCACCTCACTGTGCATCAGCTCGTACAGATACTCCCGCATCCTGGCGTGGATCGTGCGATCCCTGCGCACCACCGCATAGCGGGATTCCAGCAGATCCCCCTCCTGCAGCACATTATCGGTGATCAGGAGTCCTCCGGTCTTCAGCAGCCGCAGCACCTCCGGTAAAAATGCCGAATACTGCCCTTTCGCTGCATCCATAAAGACCAAATCATAGGATCCCTGCAGGTCTTTTAAGACTTCCGCCGCATCCCCTTCCAGCAGCGTGATCTGCTCCTGCGCGCCGCACTTTGCAAAATTGGCTTTGGCGATGGGGATCCGTTTCTCATAGTTTTCAATGGTCGTGATCTGCGCCTGCCGGTCGGAAGCCTCCCACATCAGCAATGCCGAAAAACCGACTGCCGTGCCCACTTCCAGGATCCGCTGCGGTTTATGATATTTCACCAGAAAACGCAGCAACTGCTGCGTTTCTTTTCGAATGATCGGTACGGCATCCTGCAGCGCCTGCGTCTCCAGATCCTCCAGATACTGCGGGCGTTCCGTTTCCAGCGACTCTATAAACGAACTGATCCGTTCTGTGCCCCTCACGGTTCTGCATCCCCGCCTTCACTGTTCTCTTCGTCCGAATCCTCTTCCATTTCCGTATCTGCCAGATCGGATGATTCCTCGCTGTTACCGCTGATCTCTTCCTCTTCCAGCTCCTCTGTCGCATTGGCGGCCATCACACCCATCATCTCCTCGGGCGTCATCGCCGTGCTCAGCTCATACACACCGGGCTGCAGTTTTTTATGATAGGTAGAAAACATCTCCGTCAGATAAAACAGATAGGCGTCGCGGATCAGTCCTTTTCCTTCCAGAATCTCACCGATCTCCATTACGGACTTGCCTTCCACGATGGCCACCGACATGGTCAGACCAGGCTCCGGACTCACCGGTGTCTCAGCAAAGATACGATATCCGAAATCGTACGCATCCAATGCAAAACGATAGACCAGCATCATGATCACGATGCTGATCACCAAACCAAATATAAATCTTACGATGGACCAGGCCACTCTTCTGGCTCTCACTGTCTTACCACTCCTGTTTACTCAAAATCTATTCCCGAGACCACGCGATCCACGATCTCCTGCAGCATCCGGCATAATGCCAGTTCCGCATCCAGAAATTCTCTGG
The DNA here is from genome assembly GCA_017526985.1 of Lachnospiraceae bacterium. GTDB lineage: Bacteria > Bacillota > Clostridia > Lachnospirales > Lachnospiraceae > NK4A136. Next base: position 16,123 of record JAFXQR010000123.1, on the reverse strand, counting down.
CTCTGGGTTCTTCGGTCAGTTCGATATTGGCCTGCGCAAAGGCCTCGATCCGTTCTTCCAGGGTGCCGTCATCCTGCGAATTCTGCAAGCGGAAATTTTCCGCCCGGTAGACATCTACCCTTTTCTTCAACTCCGGGTCGCTATTCAGCGCAATGCGTTTCCGGTCATACTGCTTGTATATCTCGGAATGCCGCACGGCTTCGATCAGCACGAAAAGTTCGTTATCTACCTCTGTCATAACATCGCCTCCCCTGGGATCTGTCAGTCAATATCCAATATCACCGGAAGCACCATCGGGCGGCGTTTGGTCCGTTTCCAGACATACTCGCTCACGGCCTCTTTGATATTATTCTTCAAACGGCTCCTGCTGCCGACATTCTCTTTTTCATAAAACTCGCAGATCGTATCATCCACCAGCATATGAATGTCTTCCAGCAGTTCATCCGCTTCCTTCACATAGACAAAACCACGCGTCACGATCTCCGGTCCCGATACCACACGGTTTTCATCATCCATGGCAAACGCCAGCAGCACGATACCGTCATCTGCCAGACGCTGCCGGTCACGCAGTACCACATTTCCTACATCGCCGACACCCAGACCATCCACGAAGACAAAACCGCTCTGCACATGTCCGGCCTTTTCCGCCTTATCACCGCAGATCTCAAACACATCACCGCTCTGCAGCAGGAAGATGTTTTCCTTCTCTACGCCCATCTGCGCAGCGATCTTGGCCTGCGCCTTCAGATGCTTGAACTCGCCATGCACCGGAATCGCATACTTCGGTCTCGTCAACGCATAGATCAGCTTGATCTCTTCCTGGCAGGCGTGCCCGGAAACATGGGCATCCTGGAAGATCACATCCGCCCCTTTCTGGAAGATCTCGTTGGTGATCTTGGTCACCGCCTTTTCATTGCCCGGGATGGGATGGGATGAAAACAATATCGCATCCTTCGGTCCGATCATCACTTTTTTATGCGTACCGTTTGCCATACGCGCCAGTGCCGCCAGACGCTCGCCCTGGCTGCCGGTGGTAATGATCACGGTCTGCTCCTGCGGATAATTGCGCAGCTGGTCCAGATCCACCAATGTATCCTCCGGCACACTCAGACGCTCCAGCTCGATGGCCGTCTGGATGATATTCACCATACTGCGGCCTTCCACGGCACATTTGCGTCCATAGCGATGCGCGGTATTGATGATCTGCTGCACCCGATCCACATTGGACGCAAAGGTTGCCACGATCAGGCGCTTGTCTTTCTGCGCTTCAAAAATATTGTTTAAAGTCTGTCCTACCGTACGCTCGGAAGGGGTAAAGCCCGGCCGCTCCGCATTGGTAGAATCACACATCAGTGCCAGCACGCCTTTCTTACCCAGCTCACCAAAGCGCTGCAGGTCAATGGCATCGCCATAGATGGGTGTATAATCCACCTTGAAATCGCCGGTATGCACAAGGATGCCCTGCGGCGTGTAGATCGCCAGAGCCGCTGCATCCGAAATGCTGTGGTTCGTGCGGATAAATTCCACATGAAAATCCCCCAGCGTGATGGTCTGCCCGAAACTGATCACCTTGCGTGTGACCAGATCCAGCATATTATGTTCTTCCAGTTTATGCTCGATGATGCCGATGGTCAGTTTCGTCGCGTACACCGGCACATTCAGCATCCGTAAGATATACGGCAGGGCACCAATATGATCTTCGTGCCCATGCGTGATCACAAAACCTTTGACTTTGTCGATATTCTCCACCAGATAACTCACATCCGGGATCACCAGATCCACACCGTACATATCATCTTCCGGGAATCCCAGCCCGCAGTCGATGATCATGATGGAGTCCGCGCATTCCAGCGCGGTAATGTTCATTCCGATCTGCTCCATGCCCCCCAGTGGAATGATCCTGAGTGGCGGCGCTTCTGCATTTCCTGTCTTCTTCACTACCTGCCTCTTATTCTTCTGTCTTATACCAGGTCGGTATCCTCCAGCAGATTGGAAAAGATCTCTCCGATCGCCTGCAGTTCCTGCTCATCTTCCACGAACTCAAAAACTGCCTCTTCCGCGCCTTTTTCGGAAAGGTCTTTCAGGATCATCGCGTCTCCGTCCCCTTCCTGCACATCCGTCACCAGGTAGTAATCCACGCCTCCCATGGTCGTCTGCTCCAGTACATAAAACGTGACCTCTTCACCTTCGATCGTAAGCTGTATAGTCTCCAATTCCGCTGCCATACCAATTACCTTTCTTATACTGTTTCTTGTTTATTCCGTCGTTTTCGGAAGACTGTCCAGATACCCCTGCAGGATAAACACGGCTGCGATCTCGTCCACCAGCTCCTTGCGTTTCTCCCCGCGGATTCCCGCCTCCGACATATACCGGTCGGCAGCCACGGTCGTCAGACGTTCGTCCCAAAGGACAACCTCCAGACCGGTCCTGCGCTCCAGCATTTCTTTAAATTCCTTTGTTTTTTCCACACGCTCGCCTTCGGTACCGTTCATATTCTTCGGCAGTCCCATGACGATCCGTTCCACACCGTATTCCACGATCAGCTCTTCGATGCGCGCACAAGTCTGACGCAGCTTGCTCTCACGCTCCCTGCGGATGATCTCCTTGCCCTGTGCCGTGATCCCCAGCCCGTCGGAGATCGCCACTCCCACGGTCCTGGAACCGAAATCCAAACCCATAATGCGCATCAGTCATCCAGCTCCTCGGCCCCCGGCCAGTTGTTGTTACGGATGTATTCCGTCAGCAGTTCTTCCACCAGCTCATCGCGCTCCGCCTTCATGATGATGCTGCGCGCATTCTTAAAACTGGTAATGTAAGTCGGATCGCCGGACATGATATAGCCCACGATCTGATTCACCGGATTGTAGCCCTTTTCCTCCAGCGCATAATAGACTTCCTCCAGGATGGTTCTTACGCTGTCTACAGGCTCCACTTCCACTTTGAAAAATTGAGTATTGCTTACGCCCTCTGCCATCTTTTACTTCCTTCTTTCTTTTTTATCTCTTCTGCTTTTTCGCAGATTATGCTCACTATATCTAGTATGTTATTATAGACTATTTTGCTATATTATTCAAATTATTTATGTATCTGAAAGATCGTTGCCTGCAGGATGCCCTCAACCAACTCGTTGCCAAGACATACCTGCCGGATCTGCCCGGAGAGATCCTCGGAAGATTCCACCGCCACCTTAATGTATTCGCGGGTGTTCCCCACCAGATACTGTTTCCCGTTGATCTGCTGCAACTCTTCAAACAGTACCTCTGCCGTATCTCCGCTCCGGTTCGCGCGAAACGCCCCGGAAAGCACTTTTTCCACAGCCTCCAGCCGGTCGGAACGCTCCGCTTTTTCCGCTTCGGTCAGCTGCCCCGGCATGGTCGCCGCCGGCGTACCCTTTCGCTTGGAATATTTAAAGATATGCATCTCATAAAAGCCGATCCGCTCCGCAAATGCAAGCGTTTCTGCAAATTCCTCTTCCGTCTCCCCCGGAAAGCCCACGATGATATCCGTGGTAATGGCCGGCCGGTCAAATGCCTCACGCAGCAGCTCCGCACATCTCGCAAAATCCGCTGTCGTATACTGCCGGTTCATGCGCTTCAGCACCGTATCGCTGCCGCTCTGCAGCGACAGGTGAAAATGCGGGCAGATAGATCTCAATCCCGCAATCCCCTGCACAAAGGTCGGTGTGATGATACGCGGCTCCAGAGAGCTTAATCGGATCCGCTCCACTCCCGGGATCCCATCCATGGCCTGCAGCAGCGCAAGCAAAGACTCCTCATGGAACTGGTTTGCCATAGGCTTTTTGTCGGGATAGGCCAGATCATAGCCGTAAGAGCTGATATGAATGCCGGTCACCACAAACTCACGGCATCCCGCCTCCGAGAGCGTACGCACCTCCGTCAGGATCTCTTCCGGCCGACGACTGCGTACCCTTCCCCTGGCAAAGGGAATGATGCAGTAGGTACAAAACTGGTTGCAGCCGTCCTGGATCTTGATATAGGCTCTCGTATGCTCGGAGATCTTTTTGAGCTGCATATCCTCGTAGGCGCATTCCGCATTCACATCGATCACGGACTGGTTGCCCAGAGTCTTGTCCTTTTTCTCCAGCCCCAGATATTCCGCGATCAGCTGCACCAGCTCCCCCTTTTTGTTATTCCCGATACACAGATCGATCCCGGCATCCTTCAGCGCGTCTTCCAGTCCGGTCTGCACATAGCAGCCCACCGCTACCACCACACCGTTTGGGTTTAATTTCTTCGCGCGGTGCAGCATCTGCCGGCTCTTGCGGTCCGCGATATTGGTCACAGTGCAGGTATTGACGATCACCACATCCGCCGGTTCCGTAAACGGCACGATCCGATAACCGTTTTCCCGCAGCAGTTCCTCCATCACATCCATTTCGTAGGCATTGACCTTGCAGCCCAGATTATGCAGGGACGCTGTTTTCTGTATGGGATCCTTTGTATTTTCCGTTTCTTTTTTCATGAGTTCTTATTGACTTATTTTTCCGTTTGCTCTAATATTATTTCTAATTACATTATTATTTCCGAGGGCAGAAAGGAGTATTTTTCATGAAGACAACACAGATTCTGATTGATTCCATCGACAAGGTAAAGGCTTTTGTTAATGAGATCACCAAGTTCGAATGCGACTTTGACCTGATCTCCGGCCGCTATGTCATTGATGCAAAATCGATCATGGGCATCTTCAGCCTTGATATTTCCAAGCCGATCGATCTGGATATCCATGTAAACGATGAAGCAGAAGCCGCTGCGATCATGAAAGCGATCGATCCGTATCTGGCAAAATAGATTTTATCGCTTATAAGCAACAAATAAGCGCCCGTCAAGAACTCCGGTTCAAAGCGGGCGCTTTTCTTTTGTTTTTAACCTACTTTGATGACTTCTCTGCCGCTCACGGCTGTCTCCACCATTTCATCAATACTCTCCCGCAGGTATTCCTCATGTCTGCGGATCACTTTTGCACTGGGCTTCGTCACAGGATGTTTTGCCACCCAGATCGTACAGCAGTCTTCAAAGGGCAGGATCGATGTCTCAAATGCCCCGATCTCTTTGGATACCGTCACGATCTGCTCCTTGTCAAAACCGATCAGCGGCCGGAATACCGGCAGTGTCTCACACACTTCGTTGGTCACCAGCAGGCTCGCCATGGTCTGGGATGCCACCTGCCCGATGGATTCGCCGGTCACCAGCGCCAGACAGTCATGTTCCAACGCGATCCGTTCCGCGATGCGCATCATATAACGCCGCATAATGATGGTCAGCTCATCGTGCGGGCACTTCTCGTAAATATACTTCTGGATCTCCGTAAAATTCACCACATGCAGATAGATCTCACCGGCATAATCCGACACGATCTTTGCCAGATCCACCACCTTCTGCTTTGCACGCTCACTGGTATATGGCGGCGCATGGAAATACACCGCATTCAGTACCACACCGCGCTTGGCGATCATATAGCCTGCCACCGGAGAATCAATACCTCCGGATAAGAGCAGCATCGCCTTGCCGCCGGTTCCGGTCGGCATACCACCGGCCCCCGGTATGCTCAGGGAATACACATAGATCTTCTCCCGGATCTCAATATGCAGCATGATCTCCGGCTCTTTTACATCTACATGCATCTGCGGAAAGGCCTCCAAAATAGCCTCACCCATTTTAGCATTGATCTCCATGGATTCGATGGGATAATTCTTTCTGGCTCTTCTGGCATTGACCTTGAAGCTGCCGCTCTGCTCCGGATACACTTCCCGGATATAATCGCACACCCGCTCCTTTAAAACATCAAAGCCTTCATCTTCCAATACCAGCACCGGACAGATCGCCGTGATGCCGAATACCTTCTGCATCGCTGCCACTGCTCCGTCATAGTCAAAGCCCGGCTCCGTATCCACATGCACACGGCCCTGGGTTTTATACACATGAAAAGAACCGTCCACCGGTTTCAATGCACGCCGCAACTGCTTTACCAGCGCATCCTCAAAAATGGGGCGGTTTTTTCCTTTGATCGCGATCTCCGCGTATTTAATTAAAAATGCCTGAAACATAAAACGCTCTCTTTCATCCGCCGTTCCTTGTCTGACACTGGAACATACGGTTTTTCATTTCGGTATACTGCTGCTGGCTGATGGGGATATAATCCTGATTCTTCATCGTCGCCTGATAACGCTCGATATTCTCCACCTCCAGCAGATTTACGATATAGGAACGATGGCAGCGGAAGAACTGCTCCGGCAGCATCTTTTCCAGATCCGAGATCTTCATGTGCGTGATCAGCCGGCGGTCCTTCAATGTCAGTTCCACATCTCTGGCCTGGCTCTCCGCATAAATGATCTCTTTGTAATTGATATTATACAGCTTGCCTTCCGAAGTCACGGAAAGCCCCTCTTTCTGCGATGTTTTACGATAAGAGATCAGCAGTGCCTCTTTGAGCATCGCCGTATCCACCGGTTTCTTCAGATAACGCAGCGCATTTACTTTATACCCATCCAAAGCATACTCTGCCGTTGAGGAAATAAAGATGATATCCAGACGCTCCCCGATACTGCGCAGGCGTTCTGCTGCCTCGATCCCGTTCATACCGGGTGCCAGGATATCCGAAAGCAGCACATCGTACGGCTGTCCCGGACGGGATAACTCTTCGGACATCACTTCAATATTATCAAAGGTACGGATCTCATAAGAAATCCCTTCTTCCTTCAGGATCGTTTCTACCAGGATCGTATTTAACTGCAAAGAAGTTGCTTCATCATCGCATACGGCTACTCGGAACATAAGCCCACCCCCCTATTTCATACCTAATATGTTATTATATCATATTCCATTCCATTACTCAACCGCTCTGGAAATTCTTCTTCAGCATCGCTGTGATCTTTGTATATTCCTCCATCAGATCCTCGTGGTGATCCCAGATAAAGGTGATATCCCCTCGCTTGCCGGCACGCTCCAGGCTGTACGCCTTATCCGCTACATCCGTTGCGCCTACCGACAGGCTGGCGCCCTTGATGGAATGTGCCGTGATCGCGTAGTTTTCCATATCTTCCGTCTCATAGAACTGCTGCAGCAGTGTCGCCAGGTTTGATCCGGAATAGGTCCGGAGCAGCTCAAAATACGCATTCACATTGCCGGCGCAGTTCTTGATGCCGGTCTGCGTATCGATACCGTCCAGTCTCGCCAGCTTCTGTTCCTGCGACAAGGTACTCCAGGGTTTGGCCGATTCCAGCGCCTCGATCTCTTCCAGGCTCGTTCCCGGTGCAAACAGTTTTTCCTGCGGAATCCAACGCTTCAGCATATCTGCCAGCACCTCGATACGGATCGGCTTGGGCAGATAGTCATTCATACCTGCATCCAGAAACTGCTGCTCCACCCCCTTGATCGCATTTGCCGTCAAGGCCACGATCGGTACTGTCCGCGCGTAATTGCTGTTTAACAATCGGATCTTTCTCGTTGCTTCCACGCCGTCCATATACGGCATCATATGATCCATAAAGATCAGATCGTAGCTTACCAGATTCTTGGTTACCCGGTCAATGGCTTCCTGACCGCTCTCCGCCATCGCCGCTTCGATACCGAACAGTTTCAGCAGCTCCTGCGCCACCTGACGGTTTACCTTGTTGTCATCAACGATCAGCACCTTGGCCTTGGGCGCGATAAAGTCCGGGTGGAACACTTCCGAACGCCCCTGCGCTTCCCACTGACGGATCTCAAAGTTGCTCGGACTGGAATCATATACTCTCTGGGGCAGCGTCACCGTAAAGATAGATCCTACCTTCAGTCTGGACGATACTGCGATCTCACCGCCCATGGCATTGGCCAGCTGCTTACAGATCGCCAGTCCCAGACCGGTACCTTCCACATTACGGTTCTTCTTGGTATCGATCTGACCGAATGCCGTAAACAGATGCGGCAGGTTTTCTTCCGCGATACCGATACCGGTATCCTGCACCTGTATCGTCAGCGTGCCCTGATTGGTGGCATAGTTGTTATTGTCATAATTCCATACAATGCGCAGGGTAATGGATCCCTGGTTCGTAAACTTTACTGCGTTATTCAACAGATTGATCAGGATCTGACGCACTCGGGTCTCATCGCCCAGCAGCACCTTCGGAATATTGGAATCGATCTCCAGCTGCATCAGGATATTTTTATCCCGCATACGGAATTCGATGATCGTCACCACATCCGTCAGCATCTCATTAAAATCATAGGGGTCTTCTTCGATCACCATCTTGCCGGAATCGACTTTGGAGAAATCCAGGATCTCATTGATGATAGAGAGCAGATTCTCGGAGGAATGCTTGATCACTGCGATATATTCGTGCTCTTCCCGTCCGAATTCACGCTCTTCCAAAAGCTCCGCCATACCGTAGATCGCGTTCATCGGGGTACGGATCTCGTGGCTCATATTGGCCAGGAAGTTGGACTTGGCTTCCAATGCTTCCCGTGCCACTTCGTTCTTTTCTTCCATCTCTTTTTTGTAGTTTTCCACACTGTAGCTGATGAAGATGAGTGCCACACCGGCAAAAGCATACATGGTGATATAGGCCACATACTGGCTCAGATCAAAAAAGACGGTAATGACTTCCTGCTGGAACAGCCCCATCATCACCAGGATGATGAGCGTCACACCAAAGTATTCGATCAGGATACGCTGGATCAAAAACAAAGCAATGGTGGTCGCTGTTGCCAGAAACATAAACACCAGCATACCCTGCGTATGGGATGCATAACTCATATAGTACAGGGAGGAAATGCCGGCCACACCAAGGCAGCGGATCACGACCTTCTGGTTTTCGATGCGTATGGACAGCCAGAACACCAGCAGCACCGGGATCAGACCGAAAGCTACGATGAAGGCGCTCTCAATACCGTATTCCGCTACCGCATAAAAGATCTGCAGGATAACCGAGCAGAGGAACTCCAATATGAATATGGATACATTTGTTTTAAAAGGAAGCATATCTCTCTAACATCCGCCTCTTATCTTCTGGTGAATTTCCGTAATTCCGGTAACAGTTCCTTCACGGCAGCCACCGTGGTCTCCACATCACTCAAAGTGGTAAATCTGGAAAAGCTGAAACGCAGTGTCGCATCCAGCAGGTCTTTTCGCAAACCGATGGCCTGCAGCGTTGCCGAGATCTCCGGCTTATGAGTTGCGCATGCACTGCCCGCGGATACATAGATGCCCTTCTCTTCCAGCGCATGCAGCATCACCTCCGCACGCACACCTTCAAACGATACACTCACGATATGCGGTGCACTCCGCCGGATTGCCGAACGCAGTTCTTCCTCCAACTGCTCGCTGCTCTTTTCTGCCGATGCATCCGACAAGCGGGTAAAGCCCGGTATCCCGTTGAACTGCACGCCTTCCACCTGCATCAGTCCCATCACCATTGCCTCTTTTAAGGCAAAGGCTTTTTCCCGTTCTTCCTCCAGATCACTATAGACCGTTTCCGCTGCCAGAGCCATTCCGGCGATCCCGGCTACATTCTCCGTACCGGAACGCATACCGTTCTGCTGGCCGCCGCCCAGGATCTGCGGCTCCAGTTTGACCTTTTCGGATACATATAACAAACCAACCCCTTTCGGGCCGTGGAATTTATGCGCACTGATGCTGAGCAGATCGATGCCCATCTCCTTGGGATGGATCACGCTGTTGCCAAAGCCCTGCACCGCATCCACATGGAACAAGATCTTAGGGTATTTCCGCTTCAGTAGCTGTCCGATATGCGCGATGGGCTGCACGGAACCGATCTCGTTATTCGTATGCATAATGGATACCAGCACCGTATCGCTGGAGATCGCACTGTCTGCCGCTTCCACCTTGACCACACCATCCGGATCCACCGGCCAGTAGCACACCTCGAAGCCTTCCTTCTCCAGATGCTCCATGGCACGCTTTACTGCCGGATGCTCCAGTTTGGTGGTCACGATATGCATACCGCTGCGCCGGTTAGCATGAGCCGCACCGATCACCGCCAGATTATCACTCTCCGTACCTCCGGAAGTAAAATACAATTCCTCCGGTTTGACACGCAGGATCTTTGCGATCTTCTCTTTTGCCTCCCGCAAATGCTTCTCCGCAACCACACCGAAATGGTGGGCGCTGGAAGGATTGCCGTAATCCTGAGTATAGATCGTCGCCATCAGCTGCGCGACTTCATCCAGACAACGGGTAGTCGCCGAATTGTCCAGATAGATTTCCTTTGCTTCTTTTGCGCTTTCCGAAGCTGCCTTCTTTCTTGCTGCCATTTTTAGCCCCTCTCCTCTAAATGAAACATCAATACCGACAGGATCGCAAGTCCTGCCGTCTCCGTTCGCAATATCCTTTTTCCCAAAGAGACCGGACACACATTGCAATCCTTTGCCAACTCGATCTCTTCTTCCGTAAAACCGCCTTCCGGTCCGATGAAAATGCCTACCTGTGGCGCATCCCCGTCTGCGCACTTCTGCAGAGCCAGTTTTTGAACCTCCTCAAGAAAACGGTCCGTTGCCTGCATCCCTTCTGCCAGTTCATAAGGGATTGCCGCCACCGCCATCTGTGACGCATACTGTAGTGCCTCTTTCATCGTCATCGGCGGCACTACCTGCGGCACCACAGCGCGTTTGCTCTGCTTGGCTGCTGCCTCACTGATCATCTGCCAGCGTTCCGTTTTGGATCTGGCCTTTTTTTCATCCAGCTTTACCACACATCTGGCCGTTGCCACTGGGACGATCTCTGCCGCCCCCAGCTCCACGGCCTTCTGGATGATCAGTTCCATCTTATCCGCTTTGGGCAGCCCTTGAAACAGTGTGATCCGCACCGGCAGTTCCACACCGTCCTCTTTGATAAACATCAGCCGGCAAAGCACTTCGTCTTCGCTGATCGTATCGATCTCACAACGATACTCCCTGCCGTCCACACCGTTACTGACGGAGATCTCCTCTCCCGGATGCATCCGCAGAACATTGCGGATATGATTCACATCCGTTCCTGTAATGCAGATCCGGTTTCCCTGTATCTGCGAAGCTTCCACAAAAAAATGCTGCATCTTACACCAGTCTTCCCGTTACGCTCCGCCACTCGCCCTGTGCGGAGATATCCAGCACTTCAAATCCGTTGGCCTTCATGGTATCTGCCACCAGATTTTCTTTTCCCTCAATGATACCGGAAGTGATGAGGATACTACCCTTCTTCAGATGCGCCGGCAACACCGGGATCAGCGGTACCAGCACCTCTGCCAGGATATTGGCCGCTGCGATATCATAATCCCCGCCTACCTGTTTCTGGATCTCGGGATCGTTGATGATATTACCGATCAGCAGGGTAAACTTCTTCTCATCAATACCGTTGGTCTTCAGATTGTCCGCTACCGCCTCGATAGCGCAGGGATCCAGGTCGGTGCCCAGTGCTTCCTTCGCACCGAACATCAACGACAAAATAGACAGGATACCGCTGCCGGTCCCCACATCCAAAAGTCTGGTATCCGCATTGACATATTTCTTCAGCTGCCGGATGCACAGCTGCGTGGTCTCATGCATACCGGTACCAAAAGCCGTACCCGGATCGATATGGAGGATCATCTTATCCTTGTCCTGCGGTTCCACATTCTCCCAGGACGGGATCACCAGAATATCATCATCGATGGTGAACTGATGGAAATACTGCTTCCAATTGTTGATCCAGTCCAGATCCTCCGTCTCGGATACCGTGATCTCTCCGCTGCCGATCTCCATATACTCGCGCACGCCATCCAGCGTCTGCGCAATGGCCGTCTTTCGTTCGTCAATGAGTGCCTGCTTCTCCGCCGCATCTTCCGGAGCCTCCACAAAGAAGCTCAGATATGCCACACCGTCGTCCTCTTCCACATCCGGCAGGATATCCACAAACATCTGCTCTTTTTCCAACGGCGTCAACGGGATCTTATCCTCGATCTGCGCGCCCTCCAGTCCGATATCATACAGATCGGAGATGATGATATCCTCCGCCTCTGTCGTGGTCTGTATCGTAAATCTGATCCATTTCATGGGAATTGCTTTCCTTTCCGATTCATCTCCCCGCTATTTTACCATTTTTCCCATCATAATACAATGACGCAATCGCAAAAACAAAAGGGACGATCCGCTTTGGAATCGTCCCCGTTTCGTAGCTCCCAATATGATTTTCTCTATACTCCCCGCAAAAAGCTTTAGCCCTTTACCGCACCGGCGGTCAGACCTTCTACGATCTGGTTTGCGAAGATGCAGTATACGATGATGGTCGGGATGACAGCGATCACGATACCCGCAAACATCTGCGTATAGTTCGTATGATACGGTCCGACAAACTTGGTCAGGGATACCGGCAGGGTCTTGAATGCTTCCTTGGAGATAAATACCAATGCCAGAAGCAGCTCATTCCAGTTGCTGATGAAGGACATCAGACCGGTCACCATAAAGCCGGTCTTTGCCATCGGCAGCGCTACAACCGTGAACATACGCGGTACCGAACATCCGTCGATCACGGCTGCTTCAAACAACTCGTTCGGGATACCCTCAAAGAATCCCACCATAATGTAGATCGTGATCGGCAGTGAAAAGGTCACATACGGAATGATCAAGCCTACCAGTGAGTTCGTCAGTTTCCAGGAGGAGAACTGAATGAACAGTGGAATCAGTACACAATGGATGGGTATCATCATACCGATCATAAAATAGGTCAGCACCAGCTTGGACAGCTTGAAACGAAGTCTTGCGATGGCAAAAGCAGCCATAGAGCCAACGATCAGCGAAACCAGCAGGGTAATGGAGCAGACAATGAAGGAGTTCAGCGTTGCTTTGCCCAGATTACCCATAGTCCATGCAAAGCTGTAGTTATCAAACCGCAGTTTCTCCGGCATCGCCCAGGGGGATGTCATGATCACATTATCATCTTTTAAGGAAGTGATCACCACCCACAACAACGGCAGGATGTAGATCAGTGCCAGAAAGATGAGGAAACCGTAGATCAATCCATTGACGAGTTTTCTTTTTTCATTATCACGCTTATCATATGCGCTATCAACAGAAATATTCATTCTTGTGCCCTCCCTTACATATCATAACTATCGACTTTGACGAACTTGTTGATCAGGAAAGTCACGATCAGACACATGATCAGCAATACTACACCGATGGTACAACCATAACCAAGCTTATTGAACTTAAATGCCTGCTCATACAGATGTGTCGCCAATACATGCGCACGGTTGCCCAGGAAACCTTCCGGGATCATATTGTACACCAGATCGAAGAATTTCAGGGAACCGATCGCGTTCAAACTCATTGCGGTAGCCACCATCGGTCGGATCAGTGGCAAAGTGATATAGAAAAATGCCTGCTTCTTGGAGCATCCGTCTATGGAAGCTGCTTCATAGATATCATTGCTGATGCCGGAAATCTGTGCCATATAGAGCATCATGGACTGACCAACATACTGCCACAATGCCACAAAAGAAATTACAATGATCGGCAGGATAATGGTACCGTCTGTATTGAACAGCCACTGGGGGCCGTCTGCACAATTCTCCAACCATCCTAAGGATTCCATCATTTTGTTGATACCAAGCGTCGGTGTGAATACGAACATCCACAACAGACCCAGAGCAGCACTACTCAGTACACAGGGCAGATAGTAAATATTCTTGAAAACATTACGCCCCTTCTTGATGTTGGTCAGCAGCGCTGCCAGTACCAGACCGAACAACAACTGTGTCACGCAGGAAAATATCATAAAGAACATAGAGTTCTTAAATGCCATCTTCATAGTTTCATCATTGGTAAACAGCTTTATATAATTCTTCAATCCCGTGAATTCGATCGGATAATTCGTCTTGTAATTACAGAACGAATAGTAGACCGCTTTACAGATTGGTACAAACAGTACTACTGTAAACAGGATAAAAGCCGGCGCCAAAAAGGCAATGATGTAAGATTTTTTTCTTAATAGCTTATCCATAAAAATGTCCTTTCAGAAAATGTCAGTACCCATTATCGGGTACTGACACATTTACTTGCTACTTGTTAAAACTTCTTATTCCCAAACATTCTCTTCAAAGTACTGCTGGATCGGCTTCAGAGCATCTGCCGGCTCTTTGCCATTAAAGATCTCTACAAAGCACTTGTCAAAGGTATCACCAGCCTCAGTGCTTCCTAAGGATTCATTGTAGAAACCAAAGGTAGCGTTTGCATTCTTGAATACATCCATAACATAAGCCAACTCAGGCGGAGCTACCGTCTCATCATACTGTACCTTGGTTACAGGAATCTTACCACCCTGCTCTGCAGTGTACTTCTGAGCTGTATCATCAACGAAATACTTCATCAGCGCGATTGCTGCATCTTTGTGCTGGCTGGTTGCGCTCATGCACAGGGAATCAGACTTTGCGATCACACGGTTCGGATCTGCGGAAGAACCGGAAACTGCCGGGAAAGCGAATACGCCAACCTTGTCAGCAAAACCTTCTGCGCAGCTACCGTTGATCTGGCCGATTGCCCAGGATCCCTGGATCAGGATCGCTGCTTCGCCATTGTAGAATGCTGCAGTAGCGATATCGTTGTCATCACCTGCTGCGGTCTTCTGGAAGTACTGGCTCAGTTCCTGGATCTGCTTACCTGCATTGATAACCTTCGGATCCATCCAGTCTGTGGTGTGATCCATTACTTCATTCAGATTCAGACCATTTCTGTCGCACAGATAACCGGCAACCATGGACAGACACCACGGTGTACCTGCAGAGATGGTGATCGGGGTATAGCCCTTATCCTGCAGTTTCTGGCAAGCGGTCAGCAGTTCATCATAAGTCTTCGGAACATCTGCGCCTGCATCTGCGAACATCTCGGTATTGTAGAATACGCATGCTGCTGCGATGTTCAGAGGAATTGCGTAGATACCTGCGCCGTTCTTTGCATCGTCACCATAGGTACCACCTGCAAATACAGCATCCGATGTAAATGTCTGCTTCCAACCATCCGCATTCAGATAATCATCCAACTTTGCTGCAGTACCGTTATACACATAATCGTTCAGGTTAGCGCCAGGAGAAACGATGAATACATCCGGTGCCTCACCTCCGGTTACCAGTGCATTTAACTGTGTGTAGTAATCATTCAGGTTCGTTGTGATCGGTGTGCAGTGATATACTCCTGCATAATCCGCATTGAAACGATCGATGGAATCCTTGTAGCCCTTGGTGATCAGGTCGGAAGAAGTATTCAGATCATCCCATACCATAAACTGGATTTCCTCTACTTCACCGCTGCTTGCTGCACCACCTGCAGCACCACCGCCTGCATTACCACCGCCTGCGTTGCCGCCGCCTGCGTTACCGCCCGCTGCACCCCCGTCGCAGCCTGCCAGCACGCTGACAGAAAGAGCTGCTGTCATTGCAAGCGACAAAAACTTCTTCATTTTCATTTCGTTTCTTGCCTCCTTTTAAGATGTTTGTTCCGGGCCTCCCCGGATGTTTTTACCATTATCTATTTTAACAATAGAGGAAGATATTGAAACCGAGAAAATTTGACATAATACCCGATAAAATGATAGGAAGATGACATATTTATGGCGAATGCTTACATACTAGAATGGTAGAAAACAGGATTTGTTGGATAATATCCCCAAAAACAAACAAAGAAAAAGCCATCTGTAGTAATACAGATGGCTTTCCTTCGAGGTGCCAGACGGATTTGAACCGCCGATCAGGGAGTTGCAGTCCCACGCCTTACCACTTGGCTATGGCACCAGATAATTTATGAAAAAGCTCCCCGAGTAGGGCTCGAACCTACAACCCCGCGGTTAACAGCCGCGTGCTCTACCATTGAGCTATCGAGGAATGTACTTATTATAAAGTATTTCAAGTTACAAGTAAACCCCCAATTAAGGGGCATTTTCAAAAAACTTACTTGTGTAACCTCGAAAACCGAACACAGAAACTTACCAAACTCTCTAACCATTTCATCAAATCCAAGCAACAAACCTTTCAGGACAAGCCCTCGATCGATTAGTGACTCTCCGCTGAGTGTGTTACCACACTTACACTCAAGCCCTATCTACCTTGTCGTCTTCAAGGGATCTTACTTCTTGACGAATGGGATATCCCATCTTGAGGGGG
>JAFXQR010000122.1 GCA_017526985.1 Lachnospiraceae bacterium | reverse complement strand
TTATAAAGAGACAATCAGAAATGCCAATGGAAAGTTGTTTGTGATAGATAATGCGGATCTGTTGCTGGATGATGGTATGCGACGACATATTGCATTAGATGCTGAAAACCAGTATATTATCATCGGTCGCAATCCATCAGAGCTGATGTTATCACAGGATGAAATTCTTGAACTGGATAGCGAGAGCAAAGATGGAATAACGACATTCAGATTGAAGAAGATGTTTGGGGATATATAGAGGGGAATCATCCTCTTACCACTTTTATGGAAGGCTTCCAATATCTGCTTAGCCTCGTACTCATGTTTTAGTTTCTGTAGCTCAAGCAGCTTTGTTGATAAAGCATCGCATTTCTGCTGCGCCTTTGTCAACTCTGCCTCTACTGTTTTAATCTCCGACTCAATCGAAGAGATCGAACGTACCCGTGCCATCCGGAGAACCGTCCCTGTGGTTACGAGATTCTATCTACGAAAACAAATCGTCGCCTTGGATTACATTTTGAAAGATGCCGAAATATTTATTTTGTTTTAATCCGTTTGCGGTGATCAGGGTTATGTGAATGGCTTTTTTATGATTGCTATGTTCTTGAAATACAGCCATTCTGTTTCTCAGTTTATTATAATCACTTTGATCTGGTTCATACTCCTTATCTGTATATTTTATTTCACACAGATTGATCACTCCATCGTCGCGATCAATGATCAGATCAATCTGTGCTTCGGTATTTTGCCAGGAGTATTCATAGGTATCTACTCCCCCTATTTCTAATGCAGATTTAATCTGCGAAATATGATTCAGACACACAATCTCAAATGATTTTCCACGCCACTGGTAGTATGAGGAAGTGCCGTAATACTTTGACCATGATCGTATTTTTCCGTTTTGTACTGTTTTTATGCAAAACAAGATAAAAGGATCCGTCAATTGATAAATGGTATCCTTTCCTTTTTCAGCTTTCTTTTCATATTTGCGAATGAATCCGCATTCTTCCAATTCCCGAAGACATTTGGATAGTGCAAATCCACTGCTTAACCCTGTAGATTCTGAAATTTCGTTCCGGGTTATGCCGCTGTCCTTTTCTGCAAGTACATGGATGATCTTTAAGTGTTTGTCCGGCTTTCTGTACAATGAATGAAAAAGATTGTAGTATTCATTATGAAGTTCTCCATATTCTTTAAAAAACCTTTCGTCAATATTTTGAGGGATACTTAATCGTGTATCCATAAGGTTTAAATAATAAGGAATACCGCCAAAAACCATATAGAGATCGATGATCTGATTTCTGGGAAGATTAAGACCGTTGTGAACCAGGAGCTCCTCGCATTCTTTTAATGTAAAAGGCATTAGTCGCAGCTGTCTCGTGACCCGGTTGTGAAATCCTTTTTTTCCATTCAGAATATTGTCGATGATCCAGCTGGTGGCTGAACCGCAGGCAATAAGAACAATCTCTTCTCTGGAAGAAGCCCACATATTCCAAAATCGATCCAGTGCACTTTTAAAGTCAGATTGTGGAGAATCCATCCAAGGCATTTCATCCAAAAAAATAACCACCCGGTTGTTTATAGGTTCTCTGTATACCTCTTTGCTGTTGAGCAATTCCTTCAGCATCGAAAAAGCCTCATACCAATCTTTGGGGGCTTTACGATCTTTACTGCCGAATTCTCTAAGACTCTTATAAAAAGTTTTTAGCTGACCGGCAGTGTTTTCATCAGGTGCGCCACTGGCATAAAATGAAAATCGATTATTAAAGTATTCTTTTATGAGATAGGTTTTCCCTATTCGTCTCCGGCCGTAAACAACAAGAAATTCCGGCCTGTTTGAGTTAATACATTGTGTCAAAATATCTTGTTCTCTTTTTCTGCCAATAATCTTCATATATCCCTCCTAAACTGCCAAAAATAGATATATCATCTAAATTTGGCGGATTTGCTGGCTATATATAATAGCAAACCTGCCAAAGTATAATAAAGTCTATCCGATAAAAAAGGAATTGTCAAGTGCATCGGATGTGAATAGCCTGCCATATCAGTACGAAAAGACTGCGATAATGTACTCAATTTGTAAAAAATGACAAACCCGGAAAAGAAAATTCGGATATTATGCCGATAGATAATGTAAGGCCATAAGGTTGAATAATTGTATACACAATGATAAAATAATGACCGTGTGTTTAGCTGGTGTTGATAAAATGAGGGGCGTGTAAGTGCTTATAATTGCAATATGTGATGATGATGCGACTTGGCGAGGCAAGATAAAAGAATGCTGCCGGAATTATATGGCTTCATCAGAGCAGGAATATAAGATAATAGAGTTCCAATCCGGTGAGGAAGTGCTTGAGTATCAGGGAGAAAAGATTCATTTGCTATTTCTGGATATACAGATGCAGGGGATCAGCGGGTTGGAAGTAATGGAAAGACTCCGAAAAAACGATCTGTTTTGGAGGATTGTTTTCGTGTCGGCATATGAAGAGTTTCGGCTTGACACGATCGATCTTAAAACACTGACTTTTCTACCCAAACCACCTGATGAATTGGCTATTATAAAGTGCCTGCAAACAGTGATCCGTGAGAATGACGAGAATATCGATGTTACGATCAGAGCTATGCAGGGAGACAGCGATGTAAAGCTGGATGAAATCCTTTATGTACAGGCTCAAAAAAATTATGTACAAATTCATTTGCGGGAAGCAGATTTTACGGGATACGACAGTATCGGATATTTGGACGAAAAGCTTCGGGGAACGACCATTCTGAGAGTTCATAAATCATATCTGATCAATCTCCAATATGTTGTGAGTATTACAAGAGACGAGGCAAAAATGACAAATGGAGATCGAATTCCGATAGGGAGGACATATTATCCGGCACTGAAGAAAGCATATTCGTCCTTTTTGAGAAGTGTGACCATTGAAAGGATAAAGAAGGCATAAATGCTTTGGGGAATCAGTTATATATTACTTTTTGTAAGTTTTATATTATGCTATAGAGGCATTCTACAGGTTGAGATCAAGAATGGACCTTGGCCGATCGGTGTGGTCATCGGAACATGTATACTGGGAGAGATATTAACATATTCACTGCCGTCGTATATTTCGCCACTGACTATGTATATATGCGATCTGATCGGCATAATGATCTTAACCAAGGCATCCAAACTGTATACATTGTTGTTGTATCCGATCGCTTTTTTTATACAGTTATGTATTAATATCCTGATATCTTTTATTCTTTCCGTAGTGACCGGTATACAATACACAGAATTTGTAGGCCCGCAAAAGTGGGGGCTGATAGTGGATGCAGCCACACCGATTCCTTTGTTGCTGTTTACACATTTTTCTGTTAAAGAGAAAACAGATGAAAAAAGTCATCTCAGTGTTCCGGAATACATCGGCTTGCTGATAGGAATGTCTTGCATGTTCCTGCTCATAGCTGTCGCACAGAGTATAATGAAAGGAAATGATACATATTTTTGGTTGTTAAAAAAGCCTTTGGCAATCTGTGTGATCGTTGTGGCACTATTCTTTGTGGGCGGTATCTATTGGTTGTCTCATATAAATAACAGAGCAATGCGGTATCGTACAGAAAATATGATGTATAAGCAATTCATGGAGCAGCAGACCACACATATAAAGGACATTTTGGATGCAGATGAAAAGATTCGCGCATTCCGCCACGATATTAAAGCGCATATTGCTGCGCTGGAAAACGGGATAGAGGAAGGAAATCTGGATTTTTTACGAAAATATGTTGACCGAATGAAGGATGAAACAAAAAAGGGGGCTACAGAGCGCTATTCCGGCATTCCACCGGTAGATGCAATTGTCAGTGAATGGCATCGAAAGGCGATAGAAAAAGGAATACAGTGGGAATGGGAAGGAATGATCGGAAGTAATAATAAGCTGGAGGAGTTTGATCTATGTGTACTGATGTCCAATTTATTAAGTAACGCAGTCGAAGCGGCAGAAAAAATAAGTGATGAAAACAAACGATTTGTAAGTATAAAAGTTGGGAGCATATTGGAACGGACAGTAATCCGGGTTTCCAATTCCTGCCTGCCAAATGATGATAGCAATAAAGGATTAAGAACGACAAAAAAGGATGTCAAAAACCACGGATTTGGAAGCAGGAATATTCAGAATATTGTTGAAAAGGTAAATGGAGAAATAGAGAGAAAGATCAGTGAGGGCGTATTTGAAGTGGAAATCTTTCTATAATTGTTTGAAAGGTTGCGATTTTAAGATATGCTTTATATCAAAAAAATGCAGTTCGTCCAAAAAATGTGCAGTTCGTCCAAAAATGATTGATAGTATGGACTGGAATAAATATATTATACAAGGAGGGGAGTTAGAATGTGGGTTCAATCAATTTTAACAATTGATCTGGGCTGGTTGTTGGATCTTATTTTTGGATAAGTATCATTCAACCGGTTCACCAACAAAGAAGCAGACCTGCGGGTCTGCTTTTTTGTTTGGTAATTAATCTGTCTTATTCTTCTTCCATCCGTTTCTTTTTCCGGAACACTTCAAACAACAGATAGAAAGTCGGGATGAGCAGCAGCGTCAACAGTGTGGAAGCCAGCAGACCACCCACGATGACGACGGCCATGGCCTGCATGGTGTCGGCGTTCTTGGCAAGCTTGAAGGCTACCGGGAGCATGGACAGCTCGGTGGTCAGTGTCGTGATCAGGATCGGGCGCAGACGGTCGCGGCCGGCGTGCACCAGGGCATCCTTGATCTCTTCCCCCTGCTCGCGGAACTGGTTGGCGGTATCGATGAAGATGATACCGTTATTTACCACGATACCGGAGAGCATCAGCACACCGAGGAGTGCGGTCATAGAGATCTTAACGCCCATCACCAGCAGCATAAATACCGAACCGATGGCTGCAAACGGGATGCAGAGCATGATCAGGATGGAGTGTGCTGCGGATTCGAACTGGATCGCCATAACCATAAATACCAGATAAAGAGCGACGATGATGGCGCCCTTGATGGCGTCAAACTCTTCCTCCATCATCTGATCCGTCATACTCGGAACGAAGTTTGCCTTGTCATCAAAATCCAGCGCATCCAGCTGCGGCTGCATCTCTTCCATAATGGCATCTTTTTCTTTCTCCGTCATGATCACATTGATGGTGGCACTGAAACGGCCGTCTGTACGGGATACCGTCTGTGTACCCTGCACCATACGCACCTGTGCCATTTCTGTTAAGGGTACGCTCTGCCCCATGGGGTTCATAAAGGTCATGGACTGCACATCTTCCAGGGTGGAGAAGTAGCCCTTCGGATACTCCACCTTCACTTCAAAGTTTTCGTTATTGATCGAAACATCTCCGGCAGAGGTACCCTTCATATTGGCATAGACCATCTGGGGTACCTGCACAGCGGCAAAGCCTTTGGCGGCCGCCATTTCCGGATCCACATCCACGAGCACCTTTGCGCCGGCGTCATCCATGGTGGAAGTCACGGCCAGTACACCGGGTACCGGCTCCAGTAGATCCTTGACCTTGCGGCAGGCAGCGCGCAGACTGGGCAGATCATCCGCAGCCAGATCCAGCTCCTGGGAAGAGCTGCTGCCCATTGCGGCGGTCATACCGGTGGAACCGGGGCTGACGGTGATCTCACAATTGTCGGAGAAGTTTTGCAGCTGCGTATTCCAAAGGTCAACGACCTGTGCCGTGGTCTCGTCGATATCTTTTCTCTTATAGGCGGTCACTCTTGCGGATGCCGTATTTTCGGTGATCGTGACATTCATACTGCCGGACAGGTTGGAGTCCTCAACGAAATGTTCCAATTCCCGCACGACTTTATCCATATTTTCCAGGCTTAAGTTTGGACGGAAAGTGACATCAATATTGATGACGCCTTCATCCGTTGCGGCCAGCAGTTCTGTCGGCATACCGGAAGCCAGATAAATGGAGAGGCCGAACAGCGCTGCGGCGATGACGACCGTCAGTACCTTAAAATTCAGGAGCGGACGCAGGAGCTTCGCATAACCGCCGGCGATCCAGTTGATGAACTTTGTCACCGGGTTGTTCAAACGTTCCTTCGGACGGTAGATCGTAAAGAAGAACGGTACGAAGGTTACGGCCGAGATCAGTGATGCCAGCAGGACGAATACGATGGTCAGACCCATCTGCTTAAAGAGCTGACCGGACAGACCTGCCAGGAATACCAGCGGCAGATAAACGACAACGGTAGTGATGGTGGAGCCGACAACGGACCCGATCACGGTTTTGGTGCCGGCCAGTGCGGCATCCTTAAACTTCATTCCTTCTTCCTGTCGTTTGAAGCACATCTCTATGACAACGACGGCGTTGTCCGTGATCATACCGATGGACAATACCAGACCGTTCAGGGACACCAGGTTCAGTGAGATCCCGGCGGCATTCATCAGCACCAGTGCCGCCAGCAGTGAGATGGGCATGGTGGAACCGACGATCAGTGAACCTTTCAGGTCACCAAAGAAGATAAAGATGACCAGCATGGCGATCAGGATACCTTCTACCAGTGTCGTTGCAACGGATTTCAGTGTGGATTCGATCTCGTCTGCGGCATCGTAGATGATCTCGATGTTCACATCCGGATGCTCTGTAAGGAAGTCATCCACGATCTCCTTTACCTGATGGGACAGGGTAACGGAAGTGGAAGATGCTTTTCTCTTCAGGCTCACGGATACGGTCTCGTATCCGTTATAGCGGGACAGTTCCGTTTTTTCGGAGATACCGTAGGAAACATTTGCGATGTCCTGCAGATGGATGGTGGTTCCCCTTGCCGTCGTAATGGGGATCTGCCGGATCTTTTCCAGTGTGTTATATTCTACGGAGGTTTCCATATTCAGGGTCTGATCACCATAGGAAACATTACCGGCCGGCATGGAGTAGTTCAGTGATTTGATCGCGGTTACCAGAGTAGTTGCGTTCACGCCGTACTGGGTGGCATATTCCGGAATGATGCGTACCGCGATATAGGACTCGTCACCACCGGTCACGGTCATATCTGCCATAGCAGCAGCCTTGTGCAGCTGGGGATCCAGTTCGTCCTGCACCAGTTTTAATACATCCACACCTTCGGATTTGGAAGAGACGGAAAGCGTCATATCGTCCATGGCATCGAAGTCCATTTCGATGATGGTCGGTGTCTTCACATCATCCGGCAGATCGTTCTGCACCAGATCCAGCTTGGCGCGGATGTCTTCTCTGGCCTGGTCCATATCGGCGCCATAGTTGAACTGGAAGAGCACCATACCGTAGTTTTCATAGGACTGGGTAATGGTCTTTTTCATATCTGCGATCGTCGAACAGCTTTCGCGTATCTTATCGATCACATTTTTATCTACTTCCTCCGGGGAAGCATCGGGATAGGTCGCGGCTACGACCATCATCGGGATATTGATGTCCGGCATCAGTTTCATATCCATGCTGCGGACGGAAACAATGCTGAAGAGCACCAGTCCCACCAGGGTTACGATCACGGTCACGGGCCGTTTGATCACGGCTTTTGTAAGTTCAAACATTTATGTATCCTCGTAATTATTTAATCTGTATTTCTGCGCCGTCTTTCATGTTGGAGTTCCAACTGATGATCACGGAGTCGGAGGCGCTCAGGCCGTCGGTGACTTCCACATGGTCGGATTCCATCAGACCGCAGGTGATGTCGCGGCGGTGTGCCACATTGCCGTCCTGCACATAAACATAAGCCTGCTCGCCGTCGTAATAGACGCTGTCTGCCGGTACGGCCAGGGCATCTTTGGACTGGCGGGATACAGTGAGTATACTTACGGAAGATCCGCTGGGCGGCAGCTCTGTGCCGTCGGCAGCCTGTACTTCCACTTTGTACAATCCCTGCTGGGCATCCACGATATTGGATACCGATACGATCTTGCCGGTAAAGGTCACGCCGTCCCGTTCCATCAGAGCTTCATTCCCAACGGACATTTCCTGTTTGGTCTTTTCGGCAACATAGAAGACCACCTTGCCCGGCGCATCGCACTGGATGGTATAGGCCGGCTGGGAAGGTGTCGCCATATTGTGCTCGGAGATACCGATGGCCTGGATGGTACCGGAGACCGGGCTGGTCACGGTATAGTAACCAAGGGCAGTTTCCGCATTGCGGATGGCGGCCTCCGCCTGGCTGATGCCGGCACGGCTGGCCTGGATATTGGCACCCGTTGCCTGCAGCTGGGAATTGGCCGCATCCAGCTGGGCCGCACCGGCTTCCAGCTGCTGGTCCACGCCGATGATCTGGGCTTCCGTGGAAGCGGCGATGGTATTTTTGGTATAGTTTTGATAATCTGCCAGCTGCTGTTTTGCGGAATCCAGAGCTTCCTGTGCGATATCGCAGGCTTCCTTGGCATTCAGCATCTGACGATAGGCATTGTCTTTCTGCAGCTCCAGCGAGTCGATCTGTGTTTTGTAAGCACTCCGGTTCGGGTACTGCATCATCACAGCAGCAGTGGCTTTGTTGTCCCAGTCTTCATAGATCTCCAGTGCCTTGTCCAGCTGCTCCTGGGCAAAATAGTAGGCGTCCGTAGCGCTGCCGGCACCCAGTCGGGCCTGCGTCACCTGGATCTCCGCATTGTCGATCGCCATCTGCAGTTTTGCTTCGTTGCTGTCCATGGTGCCCATGGTTTCGGCAGCGCTGATCCTTGCCACATCGGCCTGGGCTTCCTGGGCTACCAGACCGGCCTGCTGTGCCGCAATGGCTGCCTCCTGTGCCTGATAGCCTGCCTGGGCAGCGCTGAGTCCCGCCTGCGCACTGCTGAGTCCGGCCTGCGCCTGGGATAAGGAGATCTGCGCCAGGCTGTCATCCATTACAAAGAGCAGATCGCCTTCTTCCACATGGTCACCCACTTCGAAATGTTTCTCCAGCACTTCTGCAGAAACCATGGGGATCACATATACGGTGCTGTCGGCCTGCACGGTACCGATGAAGCGGGATTGTGTGGACAGCGTCAGTACTTCGGGTGGTGCGACAGAAACGGTCAGAACCGTATCCGCTTCCGCAACGGTAGTTTCTTTTTCGGTTTCGCCGCAGGCGCTCAGCAGCAGGCTGCCTGCCACGATGGCGCTGAATAATCCGCGCTGCAGCAATGTCTTCTTTTTCATTTTTTGCCCTCCAGGATCCGGTCAATATTTACGCCCATGCGCAATACCATATTTTCAAACATCGCTCGTTCTTCCGGGGTGAAGCCGTCATAAAGCAGCTCCCGCATACGGACTTTGGCGGCGACGATCTGGTCCCATATTTTTTCGGCGGCCGATGTCAGGTGATAGATCTGATACCGTTTGTCCTGCTCGTTACCTTTTGCATCAATATAGCCTTTGTCTTTTAATTCCGTCATGGCCAGGGAAAGCTGACCCTTGTTCAGGCTCTGGCTGCGGCTGATCTCCCCGATGGAGGCTTCCGGATTGTAATGCAGATAAAACAGGATCTCCAGATCGATCTGTTTTAATCCGTAGTCCCGGCGGAATTCTTCCGCGAATTCCTTGAAAAATTCGCGCAGCTTGCGGTGCCACATGATGCAGTCGTTTCGTTTTTCATTTAGTGTCTTTAATTCTTTTGGATCCATTTTTTTACCCGTTTGTAATTATATGTTTACTATTAAATGTTTATATTAAAACAGAGTCTAAAATAACACGGAACATGAGGCATGTCAATAAAATACATTGTTTTTTCACATATCAAAAATTGTCATACGGCGGAGAACCCGTACTTGACCAAAACGACAAATCTATTTATCATGATACTGTTGCGAAGGGTTAGCTGAGTCGGGGGGAGTTATGCTGCGGGTCTTTTTGGCAGAGGATGAATATGTCATCCGTGAGGGTATCAAAAAGAATATCGACTGGAGCGCGCATGAGTGTGAGTTTTGCGGGGAAGCCGGTGACGGAGAGACGGCGCTGGAGAAGGTGCGGGAACTGAAGCCGGATCTGATCATCAGCGATATCCGTATGCCCTTTATGGATGGGCTGACATTTTGCGCTAAAGCAAAGGAAGAGTTTCCCGAAGTACAGATCATCCTGCTCACAGGCTATGAAGAGTTTGAATATGCCAGACAGGCGATCCGCATCGGGGTGGCCAGATATCTGACCAAACCCATCAGCCGCGATGAACTGTCTGAGGTGCTTGACGAGATCGTGGCGAAGCAGCGCAAAGAGGCGGCAAAGGAGGCTCCCTCTGAAAAGGGCGGCGAGTATCGTGATGTCATCTACCGCGTTTTCTCTTATATAGAAGAACATTTTTCGGAAGAGGACCTTAGCCTGACCAAAGTGGCAGAACACATCGGGCTGAGTCCCAATCATTTGAGCACCGTTTTTAAAGAAGAGACGGGCCAGTCCTTTACCAGATATCTGACGGATTACCGCATCAATGAGGCGAAGAAAATGCTGGATGGCAGCAAAAAGCGCAGCAGCGAGATCGCAGAGCTGGTGGGATATCCCGATCCGCATTATTTTTCCTCGGTATTTAAAAAACAGACCGGCCTGACACCGTCCCAGTACCGCGAACGGAAGGAAGAAGTATGAAGACCGGATTGTCGGGCAGGATCCGTCTGTCCTATTTTGTGTTGATCATTCCCTATATCGTCACCTTAGTCTTTTTTCTGATCCACGAT
The DNA here is from genome assembly GCA_017526985.1 of Lachnospiraceae bacterium. Taxonomy (GTDB): domain Bacteria; phylum Bacillota; class Clostridia; order Lachnospirales; family Lachnospiraceae; genus NK4A136. The sequence continues at coordinate 47,116 of JAFXQR010000122.1, read as the reverse complement.
CACAGCATCAACCAGCGTTACGAAACCATGCTTGGCAGTATTGAGGCGGCCGGCAGTTTTAATACGGATTTTAAGAAGGATTTTGATCTGGAAACCTATCTGTTGATCGCCGGCAACGTGACACCGGATGATACGAGCCTGCCCAAACTGCTGTCGGATGCGCAGGCCGTGATCGATCGCTTAGTGGAGCTGACGGACGATGTGGCCAATCTGAAACGCCTGCAGGACTGCAGCAAATATCTGTCCAAGCTGGCATCCTACATCGAAAAGATCGAAGAAAATCTAGACTATGAAGATAAATATGACAGCAATATCCTGATCTGGGAAAACGATGTGCAGATCATCACCAGTCTGATCGAAAATACCGTAGATGAGTATATTTATGAAGAAAACCGTCTGCTGATGAGTGAACAGGCAGAGAATAAGCGTACCAACGAAATGTTTATGCTGCTGTCGATCATCCTGGTCTCTGGCATCGTGATCATAGCCCTGATCGTATCGGCTTTTGCGCCGGAAGCTATCGCCCGCCCCATTGAGGAGCAGGTGCGGGCGGAGCAGGAGCGGCTGCGGCGGGCGGAGTTTGAGCTGCTGCAGTCCCAGATCAATCCCCACTTTCTCTACAATACACTGGATGCCATCGTGTGGTCGGCGGAATCCAAAGACGAGGAACAGGTCATCCGTATGACGCGCTCTTTGTCTGACTTTTTCCGGGTGTCCTTAAGCAAGGGCAAGGATGAGATCAGTATCCGCGAAGAGCTGGTCCATGTACAGTCCTATCTGAAGATCCAGCAGATCCGTTATCAGGATATCCTGACCTTTGATATCGATATTGACAAGAAATATCTGGACAGCCGCATTCCCAAGATCACCCTGCAGCCACTGGTGGAAAACGCACTGTATCACGGGATCAAAAACAAGCGGGGGGGCGGCAGCATCCGTATCCATGCCCGGGACTGCGAGAACGGATTTGTCATCTGCATCGAGGATAACGGTGCCGGTATGGACGAAAAGCGTCTGGCGGAAGTGCGGGAAGGCCTCATCAATCAGGCACCTGCGGAGAGTGAGATCTATGGTCTTTACAATGTGAACGAACGCATCCGCTTATGTTTCGGACCGGAATATGGCATCACTATACAAAGTGAACAGAATGTTGGCACGAAAGTTCTTGTGAATTTGCCAATTTGCCATAAAAATGACGATAAAATTGTAGAAAATTCATAAAAGCTCTGTGCAAACCGTAAAAATTTCGACTTTTTCCATAGATTTTCCTATGTAATTTTCCCTTATAAAAAATTATGATGGTTATGCAAGGGGAAGTAGTCCCCTGTTAAACAAAAAGGAGGATAAAAGAATGAAAAAAAGAACAATCGCGTTATTGACTGCAGCTATCATGACATTTTCTATGGCAGCTTGTGGTGAGACCGGTTCTACCGGTGCAGCAACCACCAGCTCCAGCAGCTCCAGTTCCAGCAGCTCCAGTTCCAGCAGCTCCAGCTCCAGTAGCTCCAGCAGCTCCTCTGCTTCTACCGGCACAGAGACTTCTGCTCCGGCAGCATCTGCAGACGGCGGCCTGATCAAGGTTGGTATCATCAACAACGATCCGAACGAGTCCGGTTATCGTACCGCAAATGACAAGGATCTGCAGAACATGTTCAACGAAGCAAACGGCTATGATGCTAAGTTCGCTTACAGCTTGAAGAATGACGAGCAGATTCAGGCAGCTCAGGGCTTCATCACCGACGAAGTAGATTACCTGCTTCTTTCCGCTGCTGATACCGCAGGCTGGGACGGCGTTTTGAAGGATGCTCAGGCAGCAGGCGTAAAGGTTATCCTGTTTGACCGTACCATCGATGCAGATCCGTCTCTGTATGAGGCTTCCATCGTATCCGATATGAATAAGGAAGGTGAGACCGCTGTTAACTGGCTGGCAGGTCAGGGCCTGGATGAGTACAATGTCATCCACATTCAGGGTGTTATGGGTTCCGCAGCACAGCAGGGACGTTCCGGCGCACTGCAGGCAAAGGCTGATGCAGAAGCAAACTGGAACATCGTAACACAGCAGACCGCAGAGTGGAACGCTGAGAAGGCACAGCAGATCGTACAGTCCGTTATCGATGCAAAGACTCCGTTCAATGTAATCTATGCAGAGAACGACGATATGGCTAAGGGCGCTGTAGCAGCTCTGGATGCAGCAGGTATCTCTCACGGCGTAGGCAAAGATGTCATCGTTATGGGCTTTGACTGCAACAAGTGGGCTCTGGAAGAACTGTTAGCACAGAACTGGAACTATGACGGACAGTGCAACCCGTTCCAGGCTTCCTACATCAACAACATCATCCAGACTCTGGAGAGCGGCGGCACCATCAGCGAGAAGACCATCATTATGGATGAGAAGGGCTTCGATGCAAGCACCATTACCCAGGACGATGTAGATAACTACGGTATTTAATCCTAAGTGATCAAGTAATGTAAGTAGCGGCGCGGTTTTGATAAAAGCCGCGCCGCTTTTCAAAAGCATTCCAAAGATTTCAGAATTTCAGAAATTCAGATAAGTAAAGTTGTTTTCAGCAGAAGGTTTTAAAAAGGGGGTTTTCTAATCATATGGAAGAAAACAGAATCCTTGAAATGAGAGGCATCGAAAAGAGTTTCCCCGGCGTACGCGCGCTGCGGGGGGTTGATTTTTCGCTCAACAAAGGAGAGATCCATGCGCTGATGGGAGAAAACGGCGCAGGAAAATCGACACTGATCAAAGTTCTGACCGGTGTGTATTCCAAAGACAACGGCAAGATCAGTATGCCGGGTGCAGAGGATATCCAGATCCATTCTCCGCAGGATGCGCAGAATGCCGGCATCAGTACTGTGTATCAGGAGATCACACTTTGTCCGAATCTGACTGTGGCGGAGAATATGTACATCGGCCGTGGTAAGGGCGTGATCACAAATTGGAAAAAAATGAACGAGGATGCCAATAAGATCCTGCGTTCTCTCGATATACCGGCAACGGCGACACAGCAGCTGGCCAGCTGTTCCATCGCGGTACAGCAGATGGTGGCCATCGCCAGAGCCGTGGATATGGATTGTAAGGTGCTGATCCTTGATGAGCCGACTTCGTCACTGGATGAGCAGGAAGTGGAAAAACTCTTCGGCCTGATGCGGGATCTGAAGTCGCGTGGTGTAGGTATCATCTTTGTTACGCACTTCCTGGATCAGGTGTATGCCGTATGTGACCGCATCACCGTTTTGCGTGACGGTACGCTGGTGGGAGAATATGCCATCGCCGATCTGCCCCGTGTGGAACTGGTAGCCAAGATGCTCGGTAAGGAAATGGACGACCTGGCAGACATCAAAGGCGAGAGCGCGGGCTATCAGGGCGATATTGTGGATGATGTGGTATTCGAAGCAGAAGGGCTGCAGAGTGATGCCGGCATCAAACCCTTTAACTTCTATATCAAAAAGGGCGAGGTCAACGGTTTCACCGGCCTGCTGGGTTCCGGACGAAGCGAATGCGTACGCGCAATTTTCGGCGCGGACCGTATACTGGGCGGAAAAGTAAAGATGCACGGCAAGGAAGTGAAGATCGCCAAGCCCCTGGATGCGATGAAGAACGGTATCGCTTATCTTCCGGAAGACCGTAAGATCGATGGTATCGTCGGAGATCTGTCGGTAAGAGACAACATCATCCTGGCGCTGCAGGTACTGACCGGTTTCTTCAAGCCCTTCTCCAAAGCCAAAGCGCAGGCGTTTGCAGAAGAATACATCAAGAAACTCAATATCAAGACGGCATCGGCGGATACTCCGATCAAGTCGTTGTCCGGCGGTAACCAGCAGAAGGTGATCCTGGCCAGATGGCTGCTGATGCATCCGGAATATCTCATCTTGGACGAGCCGACCCGAGGTATTGATGTCGGTACCAAGGTAGATATCCAGAAACTGGTGCTGGAGCTGGCGGGCGAAGGTATGAGCGTGACCTTTATCAGTTCCGAAACGGACGAGATGCTGCGTACCTGCTCCCGACTGGTGGTTATGCGTGACCGCAAGACGGTGGGCGAGTTGTCCGGCGACGACTTAAGCCAGAATAAGATCATGGAAACCATAGCAGGAGGTGAGGGCTGATCATGAATTCCGATTCAAGATTTGATATTAAAAAGCTGTTATCCAATCAGCTGTTGATCCCTTTTACGGCACTTATCATACTTTGTTTGATCAACCTGATCAACGATCCGTCGTTCTTCCAGATCACGGTGGGAACGAATAACGCAGGGAATACGGTATTTTCCGGATCCCTGATCACCATTTTGGACTACGGTTCAGAGCTGGCGATCCTGGCGATCGGTATGACACTGGTAACGGCGGCTTCCGGAGGACAGGATATCTCCGTAGGCGCGACCATCGCTATTGCAGGTTCCGCAATGCTGCGTGTGCTCTGCGGCGGCAATACCCGTCCGGATACGCTGGCGGCGCCGATCATCGTCGGTTTCCTGGTAGCCTGCATCGTCGGTATGCTCTGTGGTGCATTCAACGGTATGCTGGTGGCGATCTTCCGCATCCAGCCCATGATCGCTACGCTGATCCTCTTTACGGCAGGACGCTCTATTGCAGCCTGGATCAACAATAACGAGCTGCCCATCGTGCCGGATCCGAAATTTGCTTACTTTGGCGGTTTCATTCCGGGGATCCCCATTCCGACCACGGTGTTTATCGCTCTGGCCTGCATCATCGTTGCAGCCCTGATGCTGAAGTTTACCAACCTGGGACTGTATACACAGGCAGTTGGTATCAACGAGAGTTCTTCGAGACTGAACGGTATCAATCCGACCGCCATCAAGTTTATCAGCTTTATGATCCTTGGTCTGTGCGTGGCAGTAGCGGCACTCATCAAAGTCAGCCGTCTGTCGACCATTAACTATTCGGTTATCGCAAAAGACATCGAAATGGATGCCATCCTGGCGGTAGCCCTTGGCGGTAACGCACTTTCCGGTGGTAAGTTCAATATGTGGGCATCGATACTGGGCGCTTATATCATCCAGTTTTTGACCACCACACTGTACAAGTTCAAGGTGGACAGTGCGGCGCTGCCGGCATACAAGGCAGTGGTCGTTATCATCCTGGTGGTATTCTCTTCTCCGGTCGTGCGGCAGAAACTGCAGCAGTTCAGCAACAAGAGAGCTGCGGCAACGGCCAAAAAGGAGGTGGCATAAATGGGCGCGGAACAGAAAAAATCGAGCATCTTTACGAAGGTGAGCGATACCAACATATTGCTTACGATCACCATTGTGATCTTCTTCGCGATGTACATCGGAGCGATCCTTTTCCAGGGTGGTGGTTTTACCAAGCCGCAGATGTTCTTTAACATTTTGAATGCAAATGCCGCACTCATCATTACCAGTATCGGTATGAGTATCGTAATGATCAGCGGCGGCATCGATATCTCCGTCGGTGGTGTGGTGGCGCTGGTCTCCATGTGCTGTGCGGTGCATCTGGATATGAAGGGCGGCAGCGTCTTCGGATCCATGCTGATCGCGCTGGGCATCGGTTTGGCCTTCGGTCTGGTACAGGGATTTCTGGTAGCGTACCTGGACATCCAGCCGTTCATCGTATCCCTGGCGGGTATGTTCTTTGCCAGAGGTATGACGACCATCGTAAATACGGCGCCGTTCAATGTGGCGAATGAAGAGTTTAAGGCCCTGATGAATACCAGGATCATCATTCCGGGTATGGGCTATACCAACCGGAAGGGTATCTATGTAGATGCTTATGTGGAACCGGGCGTGATCGTGGCCATCGTACTGGTCATCCTGCTCTTCGTGGTATTAAGATGGACGAAGCTGGGACGCGGATTTTACGCAGTCGGCGGTAACCGCCAGAGCGCTTTGATGCTGGGGATCAATGTAAAGCGCACTCGTTTCTTATCCCACGTGATCTGCTCGACACTGGCCGGTATCGCAGGGTATGTCTATTTCCTGCATGTAGGCAGTGGTTCCGCTTCTCACGCAATGGGTATGGAAATGAACGCCATTGCATCTTCCATCATCGGTGGCACGATGCTTTCCGGTGGTGTAGGTAACCTGATCGGTACGCTCTTTGGTGTGCTGTCCCTGAGTACGATCCAAAACATCGTATCCAACGCAGGTCTGGACCAGGCGTGGTGGACAGGTATCACCATCGCATCGATGCTGTGCATCTTCCTGGTGATCCAGAGTATCGTGATGACCCGGAGAAAGCGTGCATTAAAGAATTAATAGTTAATATATGGAAATAATGAGTTAGGCATATGCATATTTTAAAAAAGATCATCAGTTTATCTGTTTTCCTTTCACTTTCGGTGACCCTGGCCGGCTGCGCGGATCGTGCGGCTGCCGGGGCACCGGCTGTTTTGGAGGGTAGTGTGAGTGCGGATGAGACCGGGGAAGGATCCGATGTGATCACCATCGGCTTTTCGCAGCTGGGCGCAGAATCCGACTGGCGCAGTGCCAATACGGAATCCATGCTGGAAAGCTTTACGGCGGACTACGGATATGCCATGATCTACGAAAACGGGCAGCAGAAACAATCCTATCAGATCACGGCGCTGCGCAGTTTCATCCAACAGGATGTGGACTATATCGCTCTGGCACCTGTGACGGAGAGCGGCTGGGACGGGGTGTTGGAGGAAGCCAAGGAAGCCGGCATTCCGGTGATCCTGGTAGACCGGCGCGTGGATGCGGACAAGAGTCTGTACAGCTGCTGGCTGGGCTCGGATTTTGAGCTGGAAAGCCGCAAGCTCTGCGAATGGCTGGATGCCTACACCAGTGCAAAATATGTCCGGCCATCGGACTTAAACATCATCCATATCCAGGGGACCATAGGCTCCACTGCCCAGATGGGGCGTACCCGCGGTCTGGCCAATGCAGCCCGGGAAAAAGGCTGGAATATTCTGGGGCAGATGAGCGGAGATTTCACCCAGACCAAGGGGCGTGAGGTGATGGCGGCGTATCTCAAGCGTTTTGACAACATCAATGTGGTCTATTGCGAGAACGACAACGAAGCCATTGGGGCCATCGAGGCCATCGAAGCCGCCGGCAAGACTGCAGGCCCGGACATCAAGCATGGCGAGATTCTGGTGCTTTCCTTCGACGGTGTGAATAAGGACATCTTATCCGTAGCGGCATCCGGCAAGATCGCCGCCATCGCGGAATGTAACCCGCAGCATGGGCCAAAAGTACGCGCCCTGATCGAAGCCATCGAAGCCGGAGAGACGGTTGAGAAATTCAACTATGTGGACGAGCGCATCTTCAGCGCCCTGCCGGAGGTGACGGAAGTGAGTGTGGATGGGGTGGTCTATCCTATTGAGAGGATCGAGTGATCCCTTCAGTAGCGGAGCAGACCTTTGAGCTGTCTTGCCTGATCCTGCAGCCCGAAATAGTAGCGGCCGTCGGTGACACAGCCAACATTGGCGATGATATGAAGATCATAGCTGCTGCTGTTGTGAAGCAGGCATTCGGCTTCAAAGAGGATGCAGCCTAAGGGAATGTGATAGTCGCTGCTGACGATCACTAACTGCTGCACCTGCGGATACTGTTCGCGCAGGATATCATAAGAAAATACGGCATTATCATATGTGATGAGAGAGCGGTCTTCTACAATGAGCCGCTCTTTTTGGATGCCGTGTTCCGTGAGCCAGTCGGCCATGGCGCCGGCCTCGGTTGCGGAAGCATTGCCGGAAGCCGTAGGGCCTCCGGTGAGCAGGATATAGGCATCGGGATATTCCTGTGCGCAGCCGATGACCGTGATCAGGCGGTCGATCAATTCTTTGCGGGGGGTACCGTCGGGATTGAGCTGGAAACCGAGTACCACAAAGCATAGCTGGTTGTTTTTGGGCAGATCCGCCGGCAGCAGTTGTGTTGCAACAAAAGCACCGGTGTTGATGCCGTTTTCGAGTACATCTTCACGGATCCCGTCTAAGCCATCATAGATATTTGTAAAGCCTTCCCGGTTCACCTGTGTCCAGTAGTCCATTACCCGTTCCCAGTCATCGGCGGATACCGGATCGATCGCCGCCATTTCTTCCGTGATCCGAAGCAGTTCTGCACGATCTGCGCAATTTGCATAGGCATCGATCAGTTCCGGCGCCAGGGTTTCTTTGATTTGGGCAGGGATTTCGTGCGGGGGTTCCGGTGTGGGAAGGACAGTTGGGGCAGGTGTTATTGTGGGTACTATGGTTGGAGTCGGTGTTATGGTTATTGTATTATCTGTTGGTGTCAGATCAATGACTTGTGCGGTATCCGGTACAGGTTCTGTGGCTCCGGCAGTTCCGCAGGAAGTAAGAATAATGGTACTCAGGAGAGACATACAAAGGGCTTTTGTTCTTTTTATGAATTGTATATTTTGTTGCAGATAGTATTTCATGGAGTCTCCCCTATTATGTATGATAGCAATTTTATTGTTACTTTATCATATACATATGCCAGATACAAGCGACATCGGTTATGCGGATATGGGCGAGGTGGCGTCCGGCGGCCTTGCGGAGACTAAAGAAAACTCTTGTGTGATCCGAAATAAAAAGTAGTGTATGGGGAAAGGAGTCTGCCATGAATATCAATATCGGGGAAAAAGCAATACAGGAAAAATCGGCGGCAGCATATTTTCAGGGGGCGCAGGGTGCCGGGTATGGTGCGGATGTGGCGCAGGCAGTAAAAGCCGGTCGGAGTGTCGGAGCCGGGTATGCGCTGGATCTTGGGGCCGGTGACCGGGAAGGGCAGATCCTGACGGAAAAGAGCCTGATGCAGAAAAAGGGCGTGGCGGCGCAGATGCAGGATGATCTGGCATCGAATGCGAAAGCACAGAAGGATTTTATGATCCTGGCATCCAATACCATGTCGCCGGAGGCCTACGGAAAAATGGCAGAAGACGGCTATGATGTGGAGCAGATGGATCCGGAAGAGACCGTGACCGTTGTGGATGAGATCAAGGCGGAGATGGCAAAGGCCGGTGTGGTGATCGCAGGCTATAACGATGATCTGTCGAAAGAAGAACTGGAGGCCATCACCGGTAGTGCGGCGTATGCAGCAGAGCTGGACCGTGCATTTCGGGAAAACGGTGTGCCGGTGACGGAGCAGAATGCGAAAGAGGCAGCGGAGGTGATCCGGCAGGCAGAGCAGATCCCGGCGCTCACAGACGGTGCAAAGAAATATCTGGTGGAAAACGAGCTGGCACCTACCATCAATCATATGTATCTGGCAATGCACAGCGGAGCAAGTGTGAAAGCTGCGCCGCAGGGCTATGTGCAGACCGGCGGGTATCTGGGGATGACCGCGCAGGCCGGACAGATCCCGGATGAGAAACTGACCGCCCAAATGCAGAAAGTGATCGAGCGGGCGGGAGAAGAGGCGGATGAAGAACATCTGGCAGAAGCAAAGCGGATCCTGGATCTGGGGCTGCCTTTGACGGAAGATACTTTTCTTTCGATGTCGGAACTGGATGCGCTGCAGTTTCCGTTGAAGACAGAAGATGTGGCGGATGCTGTTGCCCGGGCGCTCAGTGACGGGCAGAAGGCGGCGCAGGCAGATGTGACCAGAGATCAGACCCTGCTGCAGGAGGCGATGGCGCTGACGGAGCAGGTAGCGCAGATCTCTGATGAGGCCGTGGATGCGGTGGCAGATGCAGAGCTTCCGATGACCATTAAGAATCTTGCTGCAGCGCAGACCGCACAAACAGCCTATACACAACAAACGGAAATGAAACTTCGCCTGGAAGTTTCTTATGAAGCAAAGTATCTGACGGCAAGGCGGCAAATGGAAGAAATCCGTTTGTCCATGACGGTGGAAGTGAGCTATCGTATGCTGAAAAACGGCGTACATGTGGATACGACAGAACTTTCCCAACTGGTGGAGGAAATGAAGGCGGCAGAGCAGCAGATTCAGGAAGCGAAGTTCGGTTCGAATGCAATGCAGAGCGCTTCACAGAGATCCGCGACCTATCAGGATACCATGGATGTGGTGCGCAGCATGCCGGGAATGCCGGTTTCACTGATCGGGGATCTGCTGAAACGGCAGGATAGTGTATCCATCCGCACAGAAAGTACTTTGGATATCACGCTTTCGGAATATGCGGAGCTGGGGCAACGCAGGATACAGAGCTATGCAGCGGCGAATGAGCGCTATGAGACGATGATGACCGTGCCCAGAGCGGATCTGGGGGACAATATCAAAGAAGCCTTTGACCGGGCGGAGAGCCTGCTGGCGGAGCTGGGGATCGAAGCAAACGAAGAGAACCTGCGGGCAACCAGGATCCTGGGCTACAATGGGATGGAACTGTCCGAGCGCAATATGACTTCGGTGAAAGAGGCGTACCGTAAGGTCAACGATATCACACAACGGATGACGCCCGGAGCGGTGCTGCAGATGATCCGGGATGGCGTGAATCCGATGCAGCTTTCCATGGAAGAGCTGGATGCACGTCTGGGTGCGGAGACAGAGGATACGGAAAGATACAGTGAATTTCTGGTCCGGATGGAGCAGAAGGGTGAAGTGACGCAGCAGGAGAGAGAATCCTTTATCGGCATCTACCGTATGCTGCATCAGATCGGAAAGAGAGATGCTGCTGCGATCGGCAGTGTGGTGGCGCAGGGAGCAGAACTGAGTTTCCGCAATCTGTTGACGGCGGTGCGCAGCCACAGGGATCGCGGCATGGATGTGAGCGTGGACGATGATTTTGGCGGCATGGAAAGTACGGTCGCAAATGATATCGAAGAACAGATCCGCACGGCATATGATCCATCCGTCTTTTATCAAAGAACCATGGAAGATATGATGGCGGCCGGAAATGCGCCGCAGGAAATCTATGAAGAGCTGATGGCGGATCAGGTGGAAGTGAATACGGATACGATCCTTGGGCTGCTGGGACTGCGTCGGGAGCGGGGGATGCTCTTTGACAGTGCCAAAGCGGCGCTTAGCGGGATCAAAGAGCGCCGATCTTCTACTACGGCGGATGGCCGGGTTGTAAGTGAGGGTGGCTCCGGCAGTGGGACATCGACCTTTGCCGTAACGGAAGCCGTGTTGGAGGCTGCGATGGAGAATACCCTGGATCGCTTTGTATCCAAAGAGGATGCAGGAGAAGCTTATGAGCATATGGCGGATGTGGCAGAACGCGTGATGGCAGAGGCAGCATTGGAGGAAGACGGACGCATCGATCTCCGCAGGCTGACTTCGGCGATGAAGCAGATGCATACTGCCAGACAGATGGCGCAGGAGGAGGCTTATGAACTGCCGATGATGATCGGTGGTGAACAGAGCAGCGTGAGTGTGCGCATTCTGCACAATGCGACGGCATCCGGCACAGTGGAGATCTCGATGGAGCATATCACTTACGGTAAGATGCGGGCGCGTTTTTCGGCGCAGGGCAGCGGGACGACACAGCAACTGGAAGGCTATGTGGTATGTGATAGCGCAACCGGAGCAAGCGCGGCGGAAGCCAAAAAAGACCGCCTGCTGCAGCGATTTGAAGAAGAAAGCCTGCCTGTTGGTGAGGTCAAATTTGTGTATTCGGAACATCTTGCGGTTAATTTTTCGGAAAAAAATGCCGATGAAAATAATAGCAGCTTCGATACGGCCAGCTTGTACCGTACGGCAAAGACCTTTTTGCAGGTGATGGGCAGTGAAACATAGGATGATCAAAAAAGCCACGGATGGCGTATTACAACGAACGAAGGGAATTGTTCGGGATTGGAGAGAGTATGAGAATCAATTATAACGCATCCGCGGTCATTTCCAATAAGGCACTGAATAACAGTGACAGTGCATTATCCAGATCTTTGCAGAGACTTTCTTCCGGTTTGAAGATCAATGATGCGCAGGATAACCCGGCAGGTCTGGCGATCGCACATCGTATGGACGCACAGGTGCAGGGACTTCGTGTGGGAAAGTCCAACTCAAATGACGGCATATCGGTGATCGAGACGGCTGATGGTGCATTGGCAGAAGTTTCTTCTCTGATGCAGCGTATGAGCGAACTGGCTGTACAGGCGGCGACCGGTACCTACACGGATGGTGACCGTGAGGCCATCGATCTTGAGATCCAGCAGCTCAAGCAGGAAGTGGCGCGTATTGCCAAGGATACCGAATTTAACGGGCAGAGGATCCTGGATGGTACCTTTGATCTGAAAGGCTATATGGACAACAATGAAAGCAAGGTGGAGTATTACACCGGCGAAGTGGCTGTCGGAAAATATGATCTGGATATACAGAGGATCATTGGTGATGCGGGCATCACCTCCGGAAAGGCTGCGGATGTTCCGGTAGAGTTGAATTTCCACAAAGCAGACGGCAGCACGGAAGCGGTGGATGATCTGTCAGCGACCGTGGATATGGACAACCATCTGATCACGATCCGTAAGGATTACGGCGGTGAATATGAGATCCGCATTTCCTTTGATGAGACGAATCCGCCGGCAAGGACGGAAATGGAGATCACCGGCATCGGCGCGATGAAACTGCAGATCGGCGCCAATGAAGGGCAGGAACTGGCGGTGCAGATACCGACCATCTCCCTGAAGAATGTGGGGATCCAGAATACCAATGTGCTGACGCAGGAAGCGGCGGAAAAGGCGATCGAGAGCGCAAAACAAGGATTGGATTATATCAACAAGATCCGCTCCAAACTGGGGGCATATCAGAATCGTTTGGAGCACAATACGGACAGTCTGGATGTATCGGATGAAAACCTGACGGCGGCATATTCCCGCATCATGGATGTGGATATGGCAGAAGAAATGACGGCGTATACGACCAATAATGTGCTGGTGCAGGCCGGTGTGTCTATGCTCAGCCAGGCCAATGAGCGGCCACAGGCAGTATTGCAGTTGCTGCAGTAAAATAGGCAGATGAGCGGAAGGGGGACCTGAGATGACGAATGAGCAAAAACAGGATTTTACCCTGCGGATCTCACAGGCAAATAAAAGTGCGTTGGTGGTGATCCTGTATGATATTTTTCTGGCGTATGCAAAAGAAGCGGAAGAGGCATCGCCGGCGGAAAGTGCTTTTCACATTGCGATCGCCAATGCGCGCGGGGCGTTGAGTGAACTGATCGACTCACTGCGTATGGAATATGACATCGCGCAGAGTACCTATCAGCTGTATCGTTTCGTGGAGCGGGAGCTGATCCGGGCGGATATCGGCAGGAGGGCGGATCCGATCCCGGCGGTGATACGCATTATGCAGTGCCTGCGGGATGCGTATGCGGAAGTAGCCAAAGAGGATGCTTCGGCGCCATTGATGAAGAATACGGATATAGTGTATGCCGGGATGACCTATGGAAAAAATGATGTGGTGACCGGTAGCAGCGCTGCCGGTACAAACCGGGGCTATCTGGTATAAATCCCCAAAGCTATAAGACAGAGAGAATGTACCCTATATACTCGTCAACGACATCAATATCGGTATAGGTATAGAGCATTCGCGAACCTACGACATCTTCCAGTTCATTGAAGACGAGATGTCCCTGATGGAACAAAAAATCAATACCGCAATGACCAATGGCTTTCCTATATTCGGGAAGGCCATTTTCTGTTTTTGACAGATGAGAGATGATGGTTTGTACGGTCTGTTCTTCCTCTGGGGAGAGTGTATAAACCGAGGCTTTGCCGCCCAGGCAGAAATTGCTGCGAAAGTCCGTGGCAGAGCTGCGCAGCATGCAGGCAGTGATCCGGCTTCCGGTCACATAGACACGCAGATCCTTGCCGGGAGTATCGGCAGGCTCCTGATAGATCCAGCGGATAGGTGTGTTTGAGCTGATGGCGGCTTTGCGGATAGCTATGGCTTCTGTCTGCCGAAGCATTGCGTCTTCCGGGCGCTGCAGCAAAAACACCTCGATGCCGCCGTGGCCGTCGATGCTTTTCATAACAACAGGGAAGCAGTCAAAGTCCTCTAGGTTTTCGGAGGTCTTTAAAATGGGGAGGCCGGCTTCTTCTATATAACGAAGGGCCGCCAGCTTGTCATTGCCGAGATATGTGATAAGGCTGTTATTAAAGACCGGAAGCCCCATTTGCTCCATTTGTTTTGTTAATGCGAGATCTCTGGTGCGGTTGATGACAAAGCCGCGCTCCGGCATCGGTATGATCCCGGCATCCAGATCTTCTTTGTAAAGCAATAGAAAATCGACTCCACGGCTTGCGCAAGCCTGCCGATAGAAGCCGATATAGTTTTTATTTGGTTCCGCTTCCGCACGATTGTAGATCAGGTTACAGAGCATAAATATCCCCCTATAATTATATAGTATCATTTGGGGGGGATATGAACAATATCAACTTACCAATTTTCTCCACCTTTACCGTTGCTATATACAGTATTCTTTTGGGTGGGTGCTTTATTAACCATATATTCAGGATCGTTATTTGGCCATAATCTGAAATACATGTGAACATTTCTGCCTTCGCCGTCTTCGGTGGATTGTTCAAGACCGCAAACCCAAACTTCTGGGCGGCCATTATCTGCGCGTTTTACGATTCTATATTGGCATATATTATATTTTCTGTAAAAAATATTTATATCATATTGCGCCAATTCATCTACATAAGCATTCCATAAATCGGCATATTTGCCGGCACCGCCACCGTTACCTACGGTTTGACGGTGGGCATCACGTAAAATACCGTTTCTGAAATTACCTTTATAGGTACCAGTGATCTGACCATCTTTTGTTAAAGTCCATTCAAACATATTAAAAACATAGTATTGTTCGCCGGTTTCCGGATCAACAACCTGATATCGGACTTCTTCTCCTTTTACAGGTACTGTATCCCAATTCTTTAATGCGCCTTCGTCGAGAGATATTACTCTGTCCAAAGCGGTGCCAAGTACTCTTGCCATCTCCAGATCACGAGCTTTCCGAGCTTTGTCAAGGTAGCCGATAAAATTGGGTGCCAAAATTGCTACCAAAATAGCCATAATAGCGATAACAATGATAATCTCAACCATGGATAAACCTTTGTTATTCAGTTTTCTTAAATTATGTTCTTTCTTCATAGTTTATTCCTCCCCCTTACGAGTTCTTAAATATAAAAATCCACTTTGTTTTGGCAAAGTGGATAAGATACAATCAGCAACTGGCTGCCATTTTACAGGCCCTTTAGCTTTGCGTCACAGAATTTCTACTGCTTTGCCATGTGAAATTTCCATACAATATTGTTTTCATACCGTAATTCTAACACATATTTCGGCATAAATCTAGCAAATGTTTAGATAATTTACAATTTGTTCATATAAAAATATACACAAATTGACATATTACAATATCTTGTATGCGCAGAGGATGGAAGATACTATTTTTCGAAATCCGAAAAATGTACTTGCAAAACACACGGGGGCGTGTTAAGATATAACTCCGTGAATATCCTTGCTCCTCGTAAGGGAGGGGCCATTCGGCAGATGATAATGAGCATCGTGCCAGACCAAAAGGAGGTAAGAGTAGCATGAACAAATACGAATTAGCCGTTGTTGTCAGCGCTAAACTCGAAGAGGAAGAGAGAAATGCTACCGTCGACAAATGTAAGGGGTACATCGAGAGATTCGGTGGTACGATTACAGATGTTGAAGGCGGCGAGAAGAAAAAGCTTGCTTATGAGATTCAGAACAATAAAGAAGCTTACTACTACTTCATCCACTTCGATGCGGACAGCACTACTCCGAAGGAAGTTGAAGATCATGTTCGACTGATGGAGAATGTAATCCGTTATTTATGCGTTCGACAGGACGAGGCATAAAGAAAGAAGGATTGAGTAAATGAACAAAGTTATATTGATGGGACGTCTTACAAGAGACCCGGAAGTTAGATATTCACAAGGCGCAAATGGTTCTATGGCAGTTGCCAAGTATACTCTGGCAGTAGATCGTCGTAACGGACGCAGCAATGCGGGTGGCGATCAGCAGACAGCGGATTTTATCAACTGTACTGCATTTGGCAAATCCGGTGAGTTTGCGGAGAAGTATTTCCACAAAGGGATCAAGATTGTCGTGAGTGGCAGGATCCAGACCGGCAGCTATGTCAACAAAGATGGTCAGAAGGTATATACTACCGATGTGATCGTAGAGGACCAGGAGTTTGCGGAGAGCAAAAATGCATCCGGTGGACAGGGCGGCGGCGGAGATTATTCCAGACCGGCAGCAGCACCCTCGGGAGCAGATGAAGGGTTTATGAATATTCCGGATGGCATTGATGATGAGATTCCGTTCGGAAACTAAGATCTTGTAAGGCTGTGCATGAATAGGAAAGGATAAGATCATGGCATTCAATAAAGAGTCTGACAGAAGCGAAGCGCCGAAGAAACGCAATACTGCAGGCATCCGCAGACGTAAAAAGGTTTGCGTATTCTGTGGCAAGGATAACGAGATCAGCTACAAAGATACCAACAAGCTGAAGAAGTATGTATCCGAGCGCGGCAAGATCCTGCCGAGAAGAGTGACCGGCTGCTGTGCAAAGCATCAGCGTGCGCTTACTTTGGCAATCAAGCGTGCACGTCATGTAGCACTGATGCCGTATGTAACAGATTAATCAGATTAATTCTGAAGAAACGGATTTAATGAGCTGTGTCCGAGAGGATGCGGCTCTTTTTTGCTTTATAGGAAATTGCTTGCAATTTCTTTTGCGCTTTTATGTTTGTAACGATCTGTCCTTTTATAAAAATGGTATGGACAATTTCGGGATTAAACGATATAATATCAATATTGTGGGTCTATTATACCCTGAAACCGGGTGGAGAGAGTAACACTTGTACGTCTCGGAGGAGAAAAAAGCCAAAAAACGGGAGGAAAAGAAGCAGACCGTAAGGCTGCTGAGTATGATCTCCCAGTTCGGGATCAATATGCTGGTACCGATCTTCTTGTGTTTTTTTGCAGGACGATGGCTGGACGGACATTTCGGAACGACTTACTGGACTGTTGTGTTATTCTTTGTCGGAGCGATCGCCGGTTTCCGTAATGTATATGTATTTGCAAAACGCTATTTTAAGAACCCGCCGACAAAGACAATTGAAGATTCGGTGAATCCGAATAATTCAGATACTTCGGAAGTCGGAGAGATCCGGCGTGAAGAAGGAAAATAAAAACAGCAGTTATCTGGTAGTTCATGAAGGAAAAGTGGATCGAACATTATACGCTGATCGAGTTGTGGATCGGGATACTGCTCTTCGGTGTGGCGATAGAGGCTGTATTGCTTGCGGCTTTTGACAATAAACTGTATCGCAGTATAGGACTGCTGGCAGGTTTGGTTGGTGCGATCCTGATGGCGGCACATATGGAATATACCATCAATAGGGCGTTATCGGCCGGAGAAGCAGGCGCGGAAAAGACCATGCGGCTCGGTTATCTGCTCCGGTATTTTACGGCGGCGCTGGCAATGATCACGGCAGCTGTAAGTGGGTTGGCGGATCCGATCATGATCTTTGTGGGATTGATGACGCTGAAGTTTTCGGCTTACATTGAGCCATACACGCATAGGATCTCGGAAAAGGTGTGTGGTAAAGAGCCGTTTTTCCGGGAGATGGTCTCTGCGGAGGAGCAGGATCGCCTGTACGGAAAAAAGAAGGAAACAGATAATCCGGCAGACGGATCGAATGCATAAAAGAATACAAAATACTTTTAGGAAGGTTCGGATCATATGGGAACTGGCATGTTATTATCGGCAGATGATCTTGGGTTTATGATCGAGGGTGTCTTCTCGTTTGAGTTGGGAGGACAGACGCTTTGGATCACGACTTCTCATATCTGTACACTGATCGTAGTGCTCACACTGATCGTGTTTTCATTCTTCGCAAAACATGCGATCACAAAGGGAACGCAGGTACCGGGGGTATTCCAGAATATCGTGGAAATGATCGTGGAACTTCTGGACAAACTGGTCAGCTCCACTATGGGATGGAGTGCATATAAATTCCGCAATTATATTGGTACGATCTTTATCTTTATCTTGTTCAGCAATATTTCCGGTCTGTTCGGATTGCGTCCGCCTACAGCAGATTATGGCGTGACATTTCCTCTGGGTGTGCTGACTTTTACTCTGATCACTGTATGTAAATTCAAATACCAGAAGCCGATCGGTGTATTGAAGGGATTGTGCGATCCCTGGCCGTTCTGGCTGCCGATCAACCTCATTGGTGACTTTGCGGTACCGATCTCGTTGTCTCTGCGTCTTTTCGCAAATGTTCTGTCCGGTACGGTTATGATGGCACTGGTATACGGACTGTTAAAGGTGATCGCATATGCGTGGCCGGCGGTACTGCATGTTTACTTTGATATGTTCTCCGGTGCGATCCAGACATATGTATTCTGTATGCTGACCATGACTTATGTTTCCGATGCTGTCGGGGAAGAAGTCAAGGCATAAATAAAGCTAAAAAACAAACCCATCAAAATAAAGGAGGAGTATTTCTATGGATGGCATGTTTAATGAAAACTTTATCTTGGGCTGCTCTGCGATCGGTGCAGGCTTAGCCGTGATCGCAGGTATCGGACCTGGTGTAGGTCAGGGTATCGCTGCAGGTCACGCTGCTGCTGCAGTAGGCCGCAATCCGGGCGCAAAGGGTGATGTTACCTCTACCATGCTTTTGGGACAGGCAGTTGCCGAGACCACAGGTCTGTATGGTCTGTTGATCGCAATGCTGCTGTTATTCGTTAAGCCGTTGATGCCGTAAATCCGAAAACGGGGAGCGAAGGAGAAATAAAGTATGGAACTGTACATGTTGCTTAATGCACAAGAATATACGCGTCTGTTTGACCTGGATCTGCAGCTTTTGTTTGATTCCGGTCTGACACTTCTTGCGGTGTTCGTACTTTTCCTGATACTTTCCTACAACCTGTTCAATCCGGCCAGAAAACTGCTGGAGGACCGGCGTAATCGTATTCAGAACGATATCGCCGTGGCGCAGAACGACAAAGATGCAGCGCTGAAGTTGAAAGAAGAGTATGAGGCGAAGCTTCGTGATGTCGATGTGGAAGTGGAACAGATCATGAGCGATGCGCGGAATCGTGCTCTTGCCAATGAGAACAAGATCCTCTCCGAGGCAAAGAAGGAAGCAGAAGCGATCATTGCCAATGCCCGTAAAGAAGCACAGCTCGAAAAGCAGCGTGTGGGCGAAGAAGTGAAGCAGGAAATGATCAATATTGCATCGCTGATGGCGCAGAAGGTGGTAGCAGGAAAGATCGATACCACAGTACAGAAGAGTCTTGTTGAGGAAACACTGAAGGAAATAGGTAACGATACATGGCAAAGCTAGTTTCGGCAACTTATGGGGATGCATTGTTTTCCCTGGCCTGTGAAGAAAACAAGGTGGACGCTTTTTATGAAGAAGTGACTGCCCTGCAGCAGATCCTTGCGCAGAATCCGGACTTTAGTGCACTGATGAATCATCCTAAGGTAACAAAGGAAGAAAAACAGGCAGTGCTGGAGAAGGTCTTTGTCGGACGCGCAGATGCGGAACTGACCGGTTTTCTGATGCTTCTGTTAAAAAAGGATCGATATGCTGAGTTGGATGCGATCCTTGAGCACTTTATGGGAAAAGTAAAGGAATACAAGCGCATCGGCGTAGCTTATGTGCGTTCGGCGATGGGATTGGATGCCGAAGAAAAGAAGGAGATCGAGGCAAAACTGCTGGCTACGACCTCTTATAAGACCATGGAAATGCACTATGCGGTGGATCCGGCGCTGATCGGCGGCCTGGTGATTCGCCTTGGTGATCACGTGGTGGACAGCAGTATCCGGACCAAGCTGGACGGATTGAAGCGGGAACTGTACAAAGTGTCCGCTTGATTTAAGTGTGATCAACTTGGGACGACCTGAAGTGCTCCGCTGCTGAGGGTGTGGAAAAATGTGTTATCAGCGGTAAATCAAATGGAAAGGTGAGAACGTAATCCATGAACTTAAGACCAGAAGAAATCAGTTCGGTGATCAAGGATCAGATCAAGAGATACGCCGATAAACTGGAAGTCTCTGAAGTGGGTACCGTCATTCAGGTGGCGGATGGTATTGCCCGTGTACATGGCCTGCAGAACGCAATGCAGGGCGAGTTGCTGGAATTTCCCGGCGAAGTATACGGCATGGTCATGAACCTGGAAGAGGATAACGTGGGTGCCGTACTTTTGGGAAGCCATCGTAACATCAACGAAGGCGATACCGTAAAGACGACCGGCCGCGTGGTTGAGGTACCGGTAGGCGATGAGATGCTGGGACGTGTGGTAAATGCACTGGGACAGCCCATCGATGGCAAGGGACCTATCAATACCACGAAGTTCCGCCAGATCGAGCGTGTCGCAAGCGGTGTTATCACCAGACAGTCCGTAGACACGCCTTTACAGACCGGTATCAAGGCAATCGACTCCATGGTACCTATCGGACGCGGACAGCGTGAGTTGATCATCGGTGATCGCCAGACCGGTAAGACGGCGATCGCCATCGATACGATCATCAACCAGAAGGGACAGAACGTAAAATGTATCTATGTTGCGATCGGTCAGAAGGCTTCGACCATCGCTTCTATTGTAAAAACACTGGAAGAGTACGGCGCGATGGCATATACCACCATTGTAGCGGCTACGGCTTCCGAGCTGGCTCCGCTGCAGTATATCGCTCCTTATGCCGGTTGCGCGATCGGCGAGGAATGGATGGACAACGGCGAAGATGTGCTGGTTATCTATGATGACTTAAGTAAGCACGCAACAGCTTACCGTACACTCTCCCTGCTGCTGAGACGTCCGCCCGGGCGTGAGGCTTATCCGGGTGACGTATTCTACCTGCACTCCAGACTTTTGGAGCGTGCAGCACGTATGAATAAGGATTACGGCGGCGGTTCCTTGACAGCACTGCCGATCATCGAAACCCAGGCAGGTGATGTATCTGCATATATTCCGACCAATGTAATCTCCATTACTGACGGCCAGATCTATCTGGAAACCGAAATGTTCAACTCCGGTTTCCGTCCGGCAATCAACGCTGGTCTGTCGGTATCCCGTGTAGGTGGTTCCGCGCAGATCAAGGCGATGAAAAAGATCGCCGGCCCGATCCGTCTGGAGCTGGCACAGTATCGTGAGCTGGCAGCTTTCTCCCAGTTCGGATCCGAGTTGGATGCCGATACCAAGGAGCGTCTGGCACAGGGTGAGCGTATCCGTGAGATGCTGAAGCAGCCGCAGTACAAGCCGATGCCGGTGGAGTACCAGATCATCATCATCTATGTGGCAACCAAGAAGTATCTGCTGGATGTGGCAGTAGGTGATATTCAGCGCTTTGAGAGTGAACTGTTTGAGTATATCGATACCAAGTATCCGGAGATCCCCGAAGCGATCCGTACGGAGAAGGAGATGTCCAAGGAGATCGAAGAGAAGCTGGTAAAGGCAATCGAGTCCTTTAAGAATCATTTTGAGAAGACAGAGGAATGATCCGGCACCTGACGATTATTCCAAAGTATGAGGTAATGTAGTTATGGCGTCGATGAGAGACATCAAAAGACGTAAGAGCAGTGTTGAGAGTACGCAGCAGATCACCAAGGCCATGAAACTTGTGTCCACGGTCAAACTGCAGCGTGCCAAGGCACGTGCGGAACAGTCCATGTTCTATTTTAATGAACTGTACAATACCGTTACGTCGATCCTGGCCAGATCCAGAGACCTGGAGCACCCGTATATGAAGGGTGGACAGAGTGATAAGCGTGCAGTGGTCATGATCACTTCCAACAAAGGTCTGGCAGGTGGATACAACTCCAACGTGATCAAGCTGGTGACCAGAGATCCCGAATTCGACAAGAAGAATACGGTGATCTATGCCATCGGTAAAAAAGGAAAAGATGCGATGGTCCGGGAAGGCTATGAAGTGATGAAAGACTTTTCGGAAGCCATTGAAGCACCGACCTATCGTGATGGTATGACCGTGACGAAGGAACTGCTGGAAGCATTTGAAAAGGGTGAGATCGGGGAGATCTATCTGGCATACACCTTCTTTAAGAATACGGTAAGCCATATCCCGACGATGCTGAAATTGCTGCCGGTGGAGATCGGAGATCATGAGCTGGATGACCGGCAGAAGCATGACACGGATGTGCCGATGAACTTTGAACCGGAAGATGAAGAGGCTCTGAACCTGATCATTCCGAAGTATATTTCCAGTATGGTATATGGGGCGCTCATCGAGGCGCAGGCCAGTGAAAACGGTGCCCGTATGCAGGCAATGGACAACGCGACCAACAATGCTGCCGAGATGATCGAGCATCTGTCCTTGTTGTACAACCGTGCAAGACAGAGCAAGATCACTACGGAGTTGACAGAGATCATTGCCGGTGCTGACGCGATCAGCTGATAATGAACTTATTTTTGAAGGAAGGATAATACTATGGCAGAGGAAAAGAAAGGCAGACTGACACAGATCGTCGGTGCAGTGCTTGACGTAAAATTCGAAGACAGCCTGCCCGAGATCAACGAGGCGATCCGTATCAAACGCCAGGACGGAACCAATCTGGTCGTAGAGGTAGCACAGCATTTGGGAAATGATACCGTACGCTGTGTAGCTATGGGACCGACAGATGGTTTGGTTCGTGGAATGGATGCCATCGCAACCGGCAGCCCGATCCGTGTACCGGTTGGTGAAAAGACACTGGGAAGAATCTTTAACGTATTGGGAGAGCCGATCGATAATAAGCCCGCACCGGAAGGTGTTGATTATGAACCGATCCACAGAGCAGCACCTGCATTTAAGGAGCAGTCCACGGAGCAGGAGATGCTGGAAACCGGTATTAAGGTCGTTGACCTGCTTTGCCCGTATCAGAAAGGTGGTAAGATCGGTCTGTTCGGTGGTGCCGGTGTAGGTAAGACGGTGCTCATTCAGGAGCTGATCCGTAATATTGCTACGGAGCACGATGGTTTCTCCGTATTCACCGGTGTAGGTGAGCGTACCCGTGAAGGTAATGACCTGTATCACGAAATGAGTGAATCCGGCGTTATCGACAAAACGGCTATGATCTTCGGACAGATGAATGAGCCGCCCGGGGCACGTATGCGAGTAGGTCTGACCGGCCTGACTATGGCAGAATACTTCCGTGATAAGGGCGGTAAGGATGTGCTGCTGTTCATTGATAATATTTTCCGTTTCACGCAGGCTGGTTCCGAGGTGTCCGCACTTCTGGGACGTATGCCTTCCGCCGTAGGTTATCAGCCGACCCTGCAGACAGAGATGGGTGCGCTTCAGGAGCGTATCACATCCACCAAGAACGGTTCCATCACATCCGTACAGGCAGTATATGTACCTGCCGATGACCTGACGGACCCGGCTCCGGCGACAACCTTTGCGCATTTGGATGCGACGACCACACTATCCCGTGCGATCTCCGAGCAGGGTATCTACCCGGCAGTAGATCCGCTGGATTCCACTTCCCGTATTCTGGATCCGCGTATCGTAGGTCAGGAGCATTACGAAGTGGCTCGTGGTGTGCAGGCGATTCTGCAGCGATACAAGGAATTGCAGGATATCATTGCCATCCTCGGTATGGACGAACTTTCCGAAGATGATAAGCTGGTGGTAAGCCGTGCAAGAAAAGTACAGCGTTTCCTGTCTCAGCCGTTCTTCGTAGCAACGCAGTTTACCGGTATGGAGGGTAAGTATGTGCCCATCGCCGAGACCATCCGCGGATTCAAAGAGATTCTGGCCGGCAAGCACGACAGCATCCCTGAGAGTGCTTTCCTGAACGCGGGCAGCATCGACGAGGTTGTTGAGAGAGCAAACAAGAAATAATTTGGGTATAGTCGAATGGCAGACACAACATTTCATTTAAAAGTCGTCACTCCGGAGCGGATCTTTTATGAGGCTCCGGTAGAGATGGTCGAATTTAATACCACGGAAGGTGAGCTGGGTATCTATGCCAACCATGTGCCACTGACCGTGATCGTCAGTCCCGGCGTGCTGACCATCACCACAGCCGAAGGTGAAAAGAAGGCGGCACTGCATGCGGGCTTTGCCGAGATCCTGCAGGATAAGGTAACGATCCTGGCGGAGCTGATCGAGTGGCCCGGAGAGATCAATGAGGAACGGGCAACCGAGGCAGAACGCCGAGCCAGGGAACGTATCGCGGCGAGAGCCGACGGCGTGGATCTGGACAGGGCAGAGATCGCATTAAAGCGTGCAATTGCCCGTATTCAGGCATTAAAGTAAGCTTTATCATCCCCCTTTGGTAACGCGAAGGGGGAATCCTTTTATTTTGAATGAGAAGCAAGGGATACCATATCAGCAAAGGAATATTGCGGTTCATTTATTGCGGGGGGATTTTTATCCTCTCTCTTTTCGTGTTGAGTTCTTTTATGAACCGGGGCAATACGGATATGACCACGGAGATGTCGGATGCGTCGTATCCTTTGGTGAGTTTTTTGTGTGACGGTCGGCAGTTCAACCAGATGCATGGATATGCGCAGGAGATGGATGCGGCCGGAGTGAGGGAGCATATCACGCCTCTGTCGGAGGAACGGAAACTGGATTTTGTCGTGGATACCTACGGGGCAGAGATTGAGCGTATCTCTTTTAAGATCCGGTCTCTTCGGGATGATCGCCTGATCGAAGAGACGCAGATCTACGATTATGCCAGGGAAGGCGATACGATCCGGGGTAGCTTTGTGGTGAAGGATCTGCTTCGTATGGGAGCCGAGTATTCTCTGTGTCTTATGCTGGAAACCGGTACGGGGGCAAAACTGTATTATTATACACAGCTTCTGCGCAGCGAAGATTGTGCCCTTTCGGAGAAACTGGAATTTGCTTGCCATTTCAGTGATATGACCTTTGACCGTGTCATGGGAGCGTCCGAGCTGCCGACCTATCTGGAAAGTAATGCCCAGGGGGACAATTCGACCTTTCACAAAGTGGATATTCACTCCAGTTCCAATCAGGTATATTGGGGCGATCTGCCGGTGGAGCGCCTGACCGAGCCGATGGCGACCGTAAAGGATATTGATGCAGAAACGGCACAGATCTGTCTGGATTATATTGTACAGATTCCGGAAGAAACCAGGCTGCGAAGCTATTTTGTGGAGGAATGTTTCCGGCTGCGTCTGGGAACAGAGCGTATGTATCTACTGGATTACGAACGCACTATGGACCAGATCTTTACGCTGGGCAGCCAGGAGAAAAAAGAAGGTGCGCCGGATGTGGCATCGATCATAGCCGGAAACAAGATCGTGCTGGGCATTACGGATACAGATGTGCAGAAGATGGAGAGCGTGGACGGTAATACCCTGGCTTTTGTCAATTGCGGCAGACTGTTTACCTATGATGTGGCGGATAACCGCATTTCGGAGGTCTTCAGTTTTTACGGGGATGATCTGAAAGACCGGAGAGAGACCATGCGGATGCACGATATCCGGATCTGTCAGGTACAGGAGACCGGGAATATCGTATTTCTGGTCTATGGCTATATGAACTGTGGTGTCCGGGAAGGCCGTATGGGCGTGTCGGTGTACGAATACGACAGTACGCTCAATACCGTGGAAGAAAAGGTATTTGTGCCTTACGACGGTTCCTATGAATTATTAAAATACGATATGGAAAAACTGTCTTTTGCGGGAGAACATAGTTTGCATCTGCTGCTGAAAGACAGTATCTATGAGGTGTCACTGGAGGGGGGCGGCTGCACGATGCTGGCAGAGGATCTGCCGGTGAGCGGCGTGATCTCTTCAGCAGACGGTATGATGGCGGCCTGGAGCGGCAGCAGTGATCTGTACGATGCCAAAGAACTGGTCCTGAAAAACCTGATGACGGATGTGGAAAGTACCGTGCGGGCAGGCGAGGATGAACGGCTGCTGCCAATCTCTTTTTTCGGCGCGGATCTGGTATACGGGATCGCCAAAATATCGGATATCGGACAGGACAGCAGCGGACATATGGTATTTGCGATGAACACGATATGTATTCGTGATGAGGAAGGCGCCATTCTGAAGGAGTATACGCAACCGGATGTATATATCACCGGTGTGGATGTCAACGGGGGGATGATCACCCTGCATCGCGCTGTACGGGATGAAAACGGGATACTGCAGCCCTATGCGGATGACCAGATCCTGAACAATTCCGGGACGGACAGAAAAAAGAATACGATCGAGACAGCGGTGACGGAGCGTTTTGAGACTATCGTTCAGATCGCGGTACGCAGTGAGATCAAGACAGCTTCTATGCAGATCCTGGACCCGCGTTTTGTGATCTTTGAAGGCGAAAGGGTTGCCGAAATGCAAAATGACGGGCGGCAAAGCATCTATTATCTTTATCAGAAGGGACACCTGCAGGATGTCTGTGAGAATGTATACGAACCGGTGGAAAAGGTATATCAGGGAAGCGGAGTGGTACGGGATGCGGACGGATCTGTTGTATACCGTCGTATGACGCTGCCGGTGAAAAATCAGATCATGGCCATCAGCGGATCCGTAACGACGGTTACAAAAGAAGATATCCCAATTGCTGTACAGGCAGCAGCTGTGGATACCATGCTGTCTTATCTGGGGGTCCATACGCAAACACGGGAGCAGATGGAAGATGGCAGTACAGCGAAACAGATCCTGGAAGAAGCATTGCCGGCGGCGGAAGTCCTGGATCTGTCCGGGGTGACTCCGGATGCGTTGCTGTACTATACGGCACAGGATATACCGGTGCTGATGCAGATGAAGGATGGCAGCGCTATGCTGCTGATCGGTTATAACGAGCTGAATATCGTTGTGATGAATCCTGCCGGTCGCGAAAATGGTGATCAGGTGTATAAGATTGGCCGGGGGGATGCGGCAAAAATGCTCTCGGAAAACGGAAATCGTTTTCTTGTGTGCTTGCGGCTGGAAGACTGATATGATATTATTATGTTAACTATGGCAAAAAAAAGGATACTCCGAAAACTGATATTGCGCGGATGTGCAGCCGGTAGTGCGGCACTTTTTCTGATGATGGGTCCCATGATGGTGTACGCGGATCCGGATATTGACGATGTGCGGCAGGAGAGGGACGAAACGCAGGAAGAGCTGGATGAGGTCAATGCTACCCTGGAAGAATTGGCGGCAGAGCAGGAAGATGTGGAAGCACAGATCGAAGAGGTGAGCGATGCGCTGACCCAGGTGATGGCCGAGATCGAGGTGCTGGAAGGTGAGATCGGGGACAAAGAGGCTGAGATCGCCGTGTCACAGGCACAGCTGGAGGAAGCGGAACAGCGGGCTCTGGACCAATATGAGGCTATGAAGATCCGCATCCGATATATGTATGAAGAGGGCGAGTATAACTATGCGATGATCCTCATGCAGGCGGAAAGCTATGCCGATATGCTGACCAAAGCGGATTATATTGAGCAGCTCTACGAATATGACCGGAACATGCTGGCTCGCTATCAGGAGACCGTACAGGAAGTAGCGGACCGTAAGGCGGCACTGGAGGAAGAACGCGAGGAATTGCTGGGTCTGGAAGCGGACCGTGAAGAAGAACAGGCCTATATGGAAGATGTGATCGCCGAGCTCAAAGAGGTCTCGGATGATTATGCGTCTGAGATCCGCGTAGCACAGGCGCAGGCTGCGGAGTATGCAAGACAGATCCGGGAACAGAATGCCGAGATTAAGCGCCTGGAAGAAGAAGCCCGCAGGAGAGCGGAAGAAGAAGCGCGCAGACGAGCAGAGGAAGAAAGAAGACGGGCAGAAGAAGAAGCTCGTAGAAAAGCCGAAGAGGAAGCCCGGAGACTGGCAGAGGAAGCGGCCAGAAAACAGGCGGAAGAAGAGGCCAGAAGAATGGCGGAGGAAGCTGCCCAGCAGGCAGCAGAGACAGCCAGAAGAGAGGCAGAAGAGCAGGAGCAGCGTGCATCGGAAGAAGCCAGAACAACGGCGGAGAACTCGGTTGCGGAAAGCCGGGAGACCGGTACGATCACGACTACCAGCTCTGCCACCTATGATATTTCATCCATCTACGCAGCAAACGGTGGGGATACCGGTAAGGCGATCGCGGCATTTGCCTGCCAGTTTATCGGTAATCCTTATGTGGCGGGAGGTACCAGTCTGACGAATGGCGCAGACTGCTCCGGTTTTGTCTTTTCCGTATATAAGGAATTCGGATATAAGGTGCCCCGTACATCGTATGCACTGCGGAGTGCCGGAAAAGAAGTGTCCGGGATCGATGCCGCGCAGCCGGGAGATGTGGTATGCTATCCGGGACATGTTGCGATCTATATCGGAAACGGAATGATCGTACATGCCAGTACGGAGCGCAGTGGGATTAAGATCTCACGCGTAAACTACCGGCAGTATACGACGATCAGAAGGATTATATAGTAGTATCAGTAAGAGGTAAGTTATGAAAAAGAAGACGGGAGTGATCATCGGGATCGCGGTAGTGGGCGTGTTGGCGGCCGTATACTTCGGCATTGCGTTTTACTACAGTTCACATTTGTTCGGCAACACCCGGGTGGGCGGTGTTTCCTATGGCAATCTGACGCCGGCAGAAGCGGAGGCGCGGCGGAATACCGAAGATATGCAGTACAGTCTGAAGCTCCTGGGGCGGGATGGCGCTGAGGCAATGCTTACGGCGCAGGATATCGGTTTTACCTGTGTTTATAACAAGACCATGGGTCAGATCAAGCAGGAGCAGAATCCGTTTTTATGGCCGCTCAGTTTTTTTTCCGCAGAAGATCATGCGCCCGAGCGTACGGTGAGTTTTGACCGCGGACTGCTTACGGCCAAACTGAATACCATCAGTTTTTTACAGGAAGAAAATATGGTGCAGCCTAAAGATGCCTATCTGGGTGGCTTTGATGCTGCGGAGCACAGATATGTGATCGTACCGGAGGAAGAGGGCACCGTGATCGTGCAGGAGCGCTTGCAGCAAAGTCTGCAGGATGCGCTGCAGCAGCATCTGGAGCAGGTGGATCTGGACGCGAGCGGCTGTTACCAGAAACCGGCGGTGTGTGCGGATGATCCGAAACTGATCGAGCAGCTGGCAAAGAAGAATTCTTTTACCGCATCGGAGGTGACACTTACCTTTGGTGAGGATACTGAAGTGGTGGATTTTTCCGTATTCGGTGATTGGGTGGATGAGGTGAACGGCAGCGTTTCCCTGAATGAAGCCAAGGTGAGTGAATATGTGGAAGAGATCGATGAGAAGTACTCGACCTATCGGAAAGATGAAAATTTCACCACAGTAGACGGATATCTTTTGAAGCTCCCTAAGGGTGATTTCGGTTGGAAGATCAATGTTGAGGCGGAAACCGAGCAGATGAAAGAAGATCTGCTGACGGGAGAGAAAATGTCTCGTGAACCGGTGTGGACTTCACAGGGTGCCTCTTTTGGCGAGAGCGATATCGGTGATTTTTATGTTGAAGTGGATATCACCAACCAGACGGTATATGTTGTAGATAAAGGGGAGGTTGTATTCACCACCCTGTGTGTGACCGGTAATGAGGCGAAGAAATGCGATACTCCGGCCGGCATCCATGCGGTATTTTATAAGGCGCGAAATGCGGTGCTCCGTGGGCCGGACTATGCAACACCGGTAAAGTACTGGATGCCGTTCAATAAGGGTATCGGTCTGCATGATGCGTCATGGCGCTCCCGTTTCGGCGGTACGATCTATAAGTACAGCGGATCCCATGGCTGTGTAAATCTGCCGACTTCGGCCGCAGCTAAGATCTATGATTATGTATATGTAGGCTGTCCGGTGATCTGCTACTATCTGGATGAGCGTTATATCGTGAGTGAGCCGGAGCCGGAAGAACCGGAACCGACGGAAGAACCGAGCGCGACTCCGACGCCGACACCGGAACCGACCATTATCGAAGAGGAACCGACACTGGCACCGACACAGGCTGCAGATGTACCGGTATTTCCGGAGGGAACGGTTTTCCTGCCGGATGGCACCTTCCTGTTGCCGGACGGTATCATTCTGTATCCGGACGGAACAGCAGTTTATCCGGGTGGTATGATCGTCTATCCGGACGGAACGGTTGTAGACCCGAATGCACCTGCAACAACGCCGGCGCCGACACCGGCAGCAGATCCGAATGTATCGGTAGCAGACCCGAATGTACAGGCTGCACCGGTGCAGTAAATAAAGAGTGCGTCCTGCGGTAAGACAGGGCTGCCGAGGGGGATTGGTTGGGCAAGTTACTGGAACAACTGGAAGCATATCAAAAATTGGGAGTATATCCTTTTCACATGCCGGGGCATAAACGGCAGACGGAAGGGGTGGCTCCCTTTTTTGCACCATGGTTTGAAAGGGATGTGACGGAGATCCCGGGACTGGATGATCTGCACGCGCCGGAAGGGATATTAAAAGAGGCCCAGGAGCGGGCGGCTGAATTATACGGAGCAAAGCAGAGTTTCTTCCTTGTGAATGGCAGTACGGCAGGAGTAATGGCCGCCATTTCGGCTGCGGTAAAAAAAGGCGGTACGATCCTGATGCAGCGGGCCTCCCACCGATCCGCATATCACGCGGTGCAGCTTCGGGAATTGCAGGTGTGCTATCTGTATGGCAGACAGGCAGTTATGCAGGCGTCCTCACATGCTGAAGAAGCCGCATTTCAGAATCGGGGAAACGGCCATAATGTGCCGTGTGAGACGGTCAGTATCGGCCTGGGTGTGAGTATAGATGAGGTGCGGGATGCCGTAGAGGCACATCCCGGGATCGAAGCGGTATTTCTGACCTCGCCGTCATATGATGGGTTTTCCGCAGATCTGGCTGCCATCGCAGACTTTCTGCATACCAGGGAGATCCCGTTGATCGTGGATGCGGCACATGGAGCGCATCTCGGTTTTTCGGAGTCCTTCCCGGGGAGCGCCCTGCAGTGCGGCGCGGATGTGGTGGTGATGAGCGTGCACAAAACTCTGCCGGCACCGACACAGACGGCACTATTACATCTGGGCAGTGAGCGGATACCGGCGGAAAGGTTGCAGCGTTTCTTAAGTATTTACCAGACATCATCCCCGTCCTATCTGCTGATGGCGGCGATCGATGAATGCGTGGAAAGAGTGTCCGGCTGGGGAGATGTGCCGGACGGTAAGACCGCTCAGACCTGTGAAACGGTATGGCAGAAGTTTTTGGCGAGACGAAAATGGCTGAGTGAACGATTGCATAGCCTGAAACAGCTTGGGATCTGGGATGCCTTTGGGAGAAGCCATGTGCCGGGCTTGCCGGATATCTGTGCAGACAGGATTCCCCAAACGGATATGCCGGAGCTTGGAAAGATCCTGGTCTTCCCGCCGGATGGTAAAAGCGGCGTGGCTTTGGGGGAACGACTGGCAGAGGAAGGCATCCAGTGCGAAATGGCTCTGCCGGCCTATGTTTTATTGATCTGTACCGTTATGGACACGGAAGCCGGATATGAAAAATTGGCGGAAGTGCTGGAAAAACTGGACGGGGAATACGGGAAGGAACGGGATAAGTTAACGATCCCGGAAAATTTGTCGGACGCAGATGCACAGACTCGACGGGAGAAGGAGAAAATCTTGTGTAGCGTGATCTGTGAAGATCCGGGAACCGAGAATCTGACAATTGCGGATGCTGCAGAATTATCGGCTGAGAAGATCCCGTTATCCAAGGCAAACGGCCGTATCAGTGCGGCGTATGTCTCGGTATATCCGCCGGGCCAGCCTCTCCTGGTGCCCGGGGAAATGATAACGAAGGAGATTATTAAGAAAATAGAGCGCTTATACCGGGAAAACGCTGCGCTACAAGGACTTTGTATTATTCGGTGAGTACTCTAATGATTTATGATAAACTATACATTAGTATGAGCGATAATGAAGGTTCCGGCATATACTTGTTGGAATGCAGGTATATAAATTTTCAGTAGGGATACTGTATAAAGGGCTCGCGGGCATAGGCAGTTCCCGCAGCCTTGCCGAAGCAGTTCGGGAGACCGGGCAGCCCCCACTCGACCTGAGCTTGTTTGAGTACAGCTCGTGCCCCTGTTCTTTTTTGGGCACGAGCAAACGAGTTAGCGAAGGTCGAGTTGGTTTTGAGGGGCTGCCCAGGTCGAAGCGAACTGTTTGCGGAGGCACAGCAAGGGAACTGTCTTTGTCGCGAGCATTATGTCGAGAAGTACCGGTAGCGAAAAATATAGAGTAGCGATAGGTAGAATTTATAACGATTAAGTAGAGGAGGAAACATCATGAAGACCATAAAATTAACGGAAACGAATAATTACCGGGTGCAGGGGCGTACCACGGCGGAGCGCGACCCGCTGACGCTGCTGTGGACGGGGGCGTCTCTGGATCTGTGTGTGCAGTGCAGCGAGCTGTGGGTGGAAATGGAAGGCCCGTATGAGGTATTGGAAAACTGGGTGGCTTTCGAGATCAACGGCGCGATATTGTCCAGACAGATGGTGGGAAAAGACCGGCAGTGGGTGTGTGTGTTCCGCGCAAGAAATGCCGCGAAACCAACCAGGGTGCGTATCATCAAAGAGGTTCAGGCTATGAGCGCTGATCCGGAGCATTGTCTGAAGATCTACGGATTGCGCCTGGACGGAGAGCTGTTGCCGGTGGAGGAGCGGGCGCATAAGATCGAGTTTATCGGTGATAGTGTCACTTCAGCAGAGGGGGCCATCGGTGATACGAAGGAAGAGGACTGGATCGCTATGTTTTTCAGTCATGTGAGATCCTATCCGTATATGGTCTCGAAGGCGGCGGATGCGGAGTATCGTGTGATCTCTCAAAGCGGCTGGGGAACCTATGTTTCATGGGACAATCAGAAAAAGTGCGTGATTCCGCGGTATTATGAACAGATCTGCGGATTATGGGCAGGAGAGACTGCGGAAAAAGCGGGATTTCACGAGAGCTATGATTTTGCGCAGTGGCAGCCCGAAGTGATCTGCGTGAACCTGGGAACGAACGATGACGGGGCATTTCAGGAGACGAATCCGTCCTATACCGATCCTGAGACCGGAGAGACCACGAAGATGCGTATGGACGGGGAGCACTATAATGAAGAAGACCGCAGGAATATCCAGGCGGCAATGCGGGATTTTCTGAAAATGCTGCGTAAGAATAACCCGAAGGCATATATCCTATGGTGTTTCGGGATCCTGGGAGACCGGATGGGAGCGACGATCAAAGCGGCCATCGCGGAATATACGAAAGAGAGCGGCGATACAAGAGTTGAGTACCTGGCAATTCCGAATACGACTCCGGAGACTGTGGGAGCCCGCTGGCATCCGGGATACGGTGCGCATCAGGCAGCGGCCGATACGATCACAAAGCGCATCCGTGAGCTTATTTGACAAGTTGAAACGGGTGCAATATAATCTGTTATGGTAAACTGAATACCTAAATAGTATATAGCAAAAAGGAGATTACATAAATGAATATCATCTTACTGTCCGGTGGTTCCGGAAAACGTCTGTGGCCTTTGTCTAATGATATCCGGTCCAAACAGTTTATCAAGATCTTTAAGACAGAGGACGGGTATCAGTCCATGGTGCAGCGTATCTACGGGCAGATCAAGGATACCGATCCCAATGCAACGGTGACCATAGCGACTTCCAAGTCCCAGGTATCCGAGATCCATAACCAGCTGGGCAATGATGTGGGGATTTCCGTGGAGCCGTGCAGAAGAGATACTTTTGCGGCGATCGCGCTGGCAACGGCGTATCTGCATGATGTGAAGGGTGTGCCGGAAGAGGAAGCCGTAGTGGTATGCCCGGTGGATCCTTATGTGGATGCCGCTTATTTTCAGTGTGTTAATAATCTGTATGAAGAGGCAGCCAAGGGAAAGAAGAACCTGGTGCTGATGGGGATCGAACCGACCTATCCTTCTGAAAAATACGGCTATATCAAGCCGACGGCCGACGGTTCCTGGGGCTTTACGGAAAAGCCGACGGAAGAGAAGGCGAAGGAGTATATCGCAGCCGGAG
The DNA here is from genome assembly GCA_017526985.1 of Lachnospiraceae bacterium. GTDB lineage: Bacteria > Bacillota > Clostridia > Lachnospirales > Lachnospiraceae > NK4A136. The sequence continues at coordinate 13,269 of JAFXQR010000122.1, read as the reverse complement.
CACTTTGGAACGGCGGTGTGTTTGCATATAAACTCTCCTATGTGCTGAACAAGGCGAAGGAATTGCTGGGGACGGCAGATTATTCTGAACTGTTTAACGGATATGACCAGTTAAAGAAGATCTCCTTTGACTATGCCGTAGTGGAGCAGGAGACTTCTATCGATGTACTGAAATATGCCGGCCAGTGGAAGGATCTGGGAACATGGAATACCCTGACCGAAGCGATGGAAGAAAATGTGGTAGGTGACGGTATCTTAAATGAGGCATGCGAGAATGTGCATGTGGTAAATGAGCTGGGGATCCCGGTACTGGCTATGGGCCTGAAGGATGTGGTGATCTCGGCATCGCCGGAAGGTATCCTGGTGTCCGATAAGGAGCAGAGTGCCAAGATCAAGCCCTTTGTGGATGCCATCAACCAGCAGATCATGTTTGCGGAAAAGAGCTGGGGATCCTACCGGGTGCTGGATGTGGAAGCGGAATCTATGACCGTAAAGGTGACGCTCAATCCGGGGCATAAGATGAATTATCACAGCCATGATAAACGCGATGAGATCTGGAATGTGATCAGCGGATCGGGCAAGACCATCGTGGATGGTATGGAGCAGCTGATCACACCGGGAGATGTGATTACCATGGCAGCAGGCTGTAAGCATACCGTTATTGCGGGAGATCAGGGATTGCAGCTGATCGAGGTGCAGCTGGGTAAGGATATCTCCTCTGCCGATAAGCATAAATACGAGATGCCGGTATAAAAGGAAGGTGCGATGAAGCAAAGACAGCCATTTGTGTTACAACCTGCGGCAAAGGATTATCTGTGGGGCGGATCGCGCTTAAATGATGATTTTGCAAAAGACATCCCCTTATCACCATTGGCCGAGACCTGGGAGTGCAGTACGCATCCGGACGGGGAATCAGTGATCGCAGAGACCGGGCAGACGCTGGCCGAGGCACTGCGGGAGCATCCGGACTGGCTGGGAAGCCACCCGCTGTCCGTGACCGGAGGTAAGCCGGAGCTGCCGATATTGATCAAGCTGATCGACGCCAAGCAGGATCTGAGTGTGCAGGTGCATCCGGACGATGAATATGCCATGCGGGTAGAGCACTCGCTGGGAAAGACTGAGATGTGGTATGTTCTGGATGCGCGGGACGGTGCCAATCTGATCTACGGTTTCAACCGGGATGTGGACGCGACTGTCGTGAAGCAGGCGCTGCAGAACGGAACGGTGGAAAATATCTTAAACCATGTGCCGGTGCATAAAGATGATCTGTTTTTCATTGAAGCGGGAACGGTACACGCCATTGGGGCAGGAGCCCTGATCGCGGAGATCCAGGAAAGCAGCAATATCACCTACCGGTTGTATGATTACGATCGTAAGGATAAAAACGGCAATACCAGAGAACTGCATATCGACAAAGCGCTGGAAGTGGCGGATCTGCGGTCTTCCTTAGAGCCGAGACAGCCTATGCGTGTGCTGAAATACCGCAACGGTTACGCGAGCGAGCTGCTCACACGCTGCAAGTATTTCCAGGTGGAGCGGGTGCTGCTCAATACGGAGATCCAGCGGAAACTGGTAGATTTCAAGACGGATGCCGGCAGTTTTCATGCGCTGCTTTGCGTGGATGGCTGCGGCAGTATGAGCGGTGACGGCTTTATGCTCAACTTCTTCAAGGGCGATTGCATCTTCGTGCCTGCCGACAGTATGACTTTCCACCTGCATGGTCGCGCGCAGCTGCTGAATGTAAGTTGTTAATACATCAAAATAGCAAAGAAATTACCGTAAGGACGATAAATATACGGTAGTTTCTTTTTTTATTTGATATTATAATACAATATAGGATGTCCATAAAAGGCAGCAGCGAAAGGAGAAGGTAGGATGCTTACAGAGAAAGATCAGGTATGGGTTGCAAATGCGGATATTGACGGACAGAAGGGCGGCGAGGGTGTCGTTCGCAAGGTGTTGGCATATACAGACGAAGTGATGACGGTGGAGAATCATTTTGAGAAGGGGGCGGTAGGTGCGCTGCATCATCATCCGCATACACAGATCACCTATGTTGTGAAGGGGAAATTTGAGTTCACCATCGGCGGCGAGAAGCGGATCGTGCAGGCCGGAGACACGATGCTGAAGAAAGACGGGATTGAGCATGGCTGCGTCTGCCTGGAGGAAGGGATCCTGCTGGATATCTTTTCGCCTATGCGGGAGGATTTTGTATAATCGTTCTATTCTGATACAAAAATTGCGAGAAAGGATTGTTGGTGTATGAATATTCATTTCCCGAAATTGTATAAATATGACCGACTGCAGGAGCACTGCAGTGTGGCGATCCCCTTTGCGAAGGGTGAGTTTACAGATGCTGACCGCATAGCTGTCCTTGAAGACGGTGTGGAGATGCCGGTACAGAGCAAGGTGACGGCCCGTTATGCGGACGGCAGTGTGCGTTATCTGTTTGTGCGTTTTCAGGCAGATCTGCCGGCGAACCAAAAGAAAGACCTGCAGGCGGAGCTGATCAAACAGGGGGCGCAGGAGAATATGCCCCAAAAAGAGTTTTCGAAGCTTATGGTCACGCGTGACGGCAGCAGGATCACCGTGGACGGCGGGGTGGGCGGCCTGCGCTTTACGGTAACGGATGACGCGGAACATATATTTGAGAAACTGGAAGACGGAAACAAGGTGTATACGGCAGAGCAGTTTGCGGGACCGTATCTGACGGACGGAAACGGCGCACAGTATGGGCTGGCGTTGACGGAGTGGCGTGTGATCGAGGAGGGGCCGCTGGTCGCGGTGCTGCGCTGCAACGGGATCTGCATGCCCATGGGACAGGCACTGGCCGGGAGATCCGTAAAAGAAGACGATAAGCGAGGAGTCGATCTTCCCGATGAGCTGCCCGGTTTTGAACTGAAGCTGACCGCTTATGCCGGCAAACCCTGGGTAGAGATCTCGTATCGTCTGATCAATGAGACGAGTGAGCCCATGCATGCGGCATCGTTGGTCTTTGCCTTGAAGAGTACGCCGGATGCCGTGTATGATCCGGTATTGCAAAGACAAGTGGCAGCAGATAAGGGGGATTCGGTCGGGGAAGGCGCTTTCGGAAAAGGTGTGCGGGCAGAGAGCGACCGGCTGTATGAGACCACGGGCGTGAAACATCTGCCGGAGATAGAGGCACAGGTACCGGTCGGAAACGGACGCTGCTGTGTGGGCAGCTCCAATTACAAGACCAACTTCAGTATCGGTGACGGCGTCACGGTAGAGCGGGTGGTGGATGCGAAGCATTTGCTGAACGAGGCGAACGAGCATTACCCGGAAGTATTTTACGGCACCTTTTTTGCAGATCGTACCGATGCGGATGGCGGCGTGTGCGCGACGGTCTATCAGGCGCAGCAGAATTATCCCAAAGCCGTAAAGGCAGATCCGTCCGGGATCTATGTGATGCTGGTACCGGAGGACGTGGATCGTGTAGAGATGCAGTCCGGAATGAGCCGGGAACAGCGCTTTTTGCTGCATTTCCATAATGCGCAGGAGAGTCTGACGGAGATTGATAACCGCAGCCTGATCTATCAGATGCCGGACAAACCTTGGATCGATGCGGATCAGTTTCAGCATGCCGGTGTGATGCCGGACATCTTTGTGGACCGGGATAAGGTCAGCTATGAAGTGGAGATCGGTCTGATCGCCAGGGCGGATGCACACTCCAGAAGCTACGGAATGCTGAATTTCGGCGATGCGCCGGATATGAACTATACCAGACAGGGACGCGGCAAAGGACATCTGGTGTGGACCAACAACGAATATGATTATCCCCATGCGTGCGCGCTGTTATATGCCCGTACGGGAGAGCGGCGTTTTCTGGATTATATGATCGCCGCCGGCAGTCACTGGATGGATGTGGATGTGTGTCATTACAGCAAGGATCCGCTGTTGATGGGCGGACAATGGGAACATACCAGGGGACACTGTGTGGACGGCTGTATGGTCTGCTCCCACGAGTGGGTGGAAGGCCTGCTGGATTACTATCATTTCACCGGAGATGAGCGCGCGCTGGAGACGGCGTTCGGGATCGGCGAAAATGTACGCCGCCTGCTGGAAACGCCGGACTATCAGGTGAGCGGCGAGAGCAATGCCCGGGAGACCGGCTGGGCGCTGCGTACCCTTACGGCGCTTTATATCGAGACCAACGATGCGAAGTGGGTGGAAAAGGGTGAATGGATCGTCGGACATTTCCGGGAGTGGACGGAGGAGTACGGTGAATGGATCGCACCGTATACAGATAATACCGCCATTCGCACGGGCTTTATGATCTCAGTGGCAGTGGGCAGTCTGATGCGCTATTACCGTGTATTTCCGTCGGAAGAGCTGAAAGATTTGATCATGGGCGCAGTGGACGACCTGGTGGACAACTGCCTGATGGAGAACGGATTGTTCTATTATAAGGAACTGCCGAGTTTAAACCGGCTGGGAAATAATACGCTTCTTTTGGAAGCCATGACCATCGGCTATGAGCTGACCGGTGATAAAAAATATCTGGAAGCGGGCCGTGCGACCTTCTGGAGCAATATCCGGAATAATCCGGGTGGTGCTTTGGGCGATAAGCGGATCGTGGAAGATGCGGTGGTCGTCGGTGGTACCCCCACCAAAAGCTTTGCCCAGAGCTGTGTGCCGTTGTCCGTATATTACAAGGCCGCCGCGGATGCCGGAATGTTGTAAGATGATACGAAACCGGGAATTGTTTTATGCAGTTTCATATGACAACTCCCGGTTTTTTTGTTATAATAGGCCTATCGTAATGTAAAAAAGAGGTTAGCAGTATGGCGTATTTTTTTGACTCAAATAAAGAGATAGAAAAAATGCTTGCAAAAGGAAAGCGGGCATGCGATGTGCTGGGAGAAGCACAGGGCTGCGTGAACGGCTGCCATGCCGGGATCACCATTTATGGGGAGACCGAGTACGGCAAGGGCGGGACGCACGAAGACCAGGAATGTTTTCTGGTGCTGGAAGGCAGCGGTATGGCAACCATCGGGGATCAGGAATTTCCCATTTATCCCGGGATCACGATGGTAGCGCCGGCAGGTGTATTTCATGCATTCAAGCGGGATCAGGAGAGTGTACCGGTTAAAATCTTCTGGTTCCATGCTGCGATATAGAGGTGCGGGACGATGCCGGTAATGGATGAATTTCAGGAGGAGCGGGAAAAGATCAAGACCGCTTCCCCGGAGAAAAAGTGGCAGTATTTTAAGGATTATTATTTAAAATGGGTGATCGGGATCGGCATAGGCGCAGTGATCGTTATTTATTTCGTCGTGTCGATCATAACGAAAAAGGACGATGTGCTGTCGGTATTGTTTATCAATTTTGCGGAGCTGCCGTCGGCGGAAGAACAGGTATTGCAGCCGTTTACGGAGAAGTATGTGGAGGATCCGAAGAAGCAGCAGATCCTGCTGGATACCTCTTCGCATATTTCAGCCGGTGAAGTGTCGGACAATGCGGCAAATTATATGAAGTACGGCTACGAAGATGAAGAGCGTGTTATGGCACTGGCCTACTCCGGTGGGATCGATCTGATGATCTCCGGCCAGGATGTGATCGAGCGTTATATGGAAGCGGAATGGTTTATACCGCTGGACGGAGTGCTGGATGCGGATACGCTGGCGCAGTATGATGCGGAAGGCAGATTATTGTATTTTGAAGATGTTCCTGTGGCGGTTTGCGTGGATACGGCAAAGTTATTGAATGACAATTATATTTATGACGGAGAAGGAACGCCGTCTCTCTATGCGGCATTCGGAGGCGGCAGCAAGCATATGGAACTGGCGGTGGAGTTTTTGAAGTTTATCCAGTAAGTTTGGGAGAAAAGGAGAAGGGGTTATGCAGTACATATTATCAGAATCTGACAAGACCTACACAGGAGAACATTATACCGGAGACATCGGCGCACTGGCGATCCATCCGGACGGGACACCGTATCGTACTTTCCGTACCCAGACGGTATTGGTAGACGGAGACCGTGTGCGTTTTGAAAACTGTACTTTTGAGAATACCGCAGGTCCCGGGAAAGAAGCAGGACAGGCGATCGCGCTCTATCTGGACGGAGATGATATCCATGTGGAGAACTGTACGCTGATCGGCCATCAGGATACCCTGTTTCTGGCGCCGCTCCCGCCAAAGGAAGTAAAGCCCGGAGGATTTACCGGGCCGAAGCAGTTCACGCCGCGTAAGGATCATACTATGTATTTCAAAAACTGCCGGATCGAAGGCGGTGTGGATTTTATCTTCGGTGGTGCGACTGCCTATTTTGAAGATTGTGAATTTGTGAGTAATGAAGTGGGATATGTTTTTGCGCCGTCTACTCCGGAGCATGTGGAAGTCGGTTTTGTCGCAAAGAATTGCCGGTTTACCCGTACGGAAGGGATACCGGACAACAGCTGCTATATCGCCAGACCCTGGCGCATTTATGCAAAGCTGCGTCTGGAGGATTGCTGGATGGATGCGCATATCCGTCCGGAAGGCTACCATGACTGGAACAAACCGGAAGCCCACGAGACAACGGTGTTTGAGGAATACCGTTCTACCGGTCCGGGCGCCGAAGTGGCCGATCGTCCGGATTGGGTGAAGTTTGAAAAATAGCGCTTATTTGATGAGGCAGTGCAGATACTCCGTTGTGGAATCTGCTGCGATCTTTCGGTTGGCGTCTTTGTCTGCCTTGAAACGCTTATATTCTCTCGTAAAATACTTATATTCGCCGTAGCGTGACATGATCTCTTTGATCGTATCGAGGGACATCAGCCCTTCGTTGTTGTAGCTCAGGAAGATGTATTTGAAGTCCGCGTTTTTGATCAAGTCTTCAAAGACTTCCGCTACGGTTCTTTTGGAGCAGAATTTGCTCTTCTGGTCATCTTCTTTACGCAGGCCCGTGACGCCGGTCAGTTCCGGACTGTCATAGCGGGCGATGGTTTCCAGTACATGATAATTCGACGAATACTGTCTTGCATTGTACGGCGGATCGAGATACAACACATCGCCGTGGATATGTCGCACCAGTGTGTTGATGTCTTCGTTAAATACCTTGCCGATCTTGCCCGGGATCACCGGAAACAGCTCCAGTGCAAACTGCTTTTTGGCGGATGCTTTGACATGCTTTAAAAATGCGCCGTATACAGATGCGGTGTTTGCATAGCGGTCGATGGAATTGATCAGGCTGGCGAGATAGAAGAAGTACACATTTTCGCTGATCTCGCCCAAGGCGCGCAGGCGTTCCAGTTCCATACGGATAGCATCGCAGCGCTTGCCGTTATCATCGGTAAAGTAATTACGCGCAGAACCGGAGCCGGCGCAATAGTTATTGTAGATGAAGCCTTCTTCCAGAGGCAGACTGTTTAAGCGGGTCAGCAGTTCCGTATTGGCTTTTACAATGCGCTGTTGCGAAGATACTTCCGCATTCTGTTCGCCGGAAGCTGCATACTGGTCGGAAGTAAATAAGAGTTCTGGGATGTTTTCGATCAGATGCTTATTTAAAACATAACTGAAATACTGGATATCGTTGGCAATGACGGTGCAGCCCTTGGCCTTGTAGGTCTGTCCTACGATGCCGGTGCCTGCAAACAGATCCGCAAACACATAAGAGTCACCGTCCTGATAGCCGGTGACTTCTGCGATGGTTTCCTGTAAAAAATCCAATAAAGAATATTTAGAGCCGATATAATTCATAAAATTTCCATATGTCCTTTACAAAATCCTGAAAAGCATAACATCAAAATTTTATTATCTTTTGCGGATTTCGTCAAATGTTATCTTCGCGGCATACCGTCCCGTGCGTGTACTTCCTGTTTGATCTTATACATCAGATTATCGGCTTCCTTGACATATTCCTGCAGATTGGAGGGGTGGTCAGGATCCGTGATCACATAACCGCAGCTTGCCGAGATCTCAAAGGGCTGCGTACCGTCGTGATTTTTTATTTCCAGATAGGCCAGGATATTATGCCGTACCTGCGTAGCGCCGTCCTTGTCACAGTTGGTGGCGATCAGCAGGAATTCATCCCCGCCGAAACGAACCGCGATCCAGTCATCCTTCAGCACACTCTTGATGGATTCGGCCACAGTCTTGATGGCGTTGTCTCCGTACAGATGGCCGTATTGGTCATTGATCCGCTTCATATAGTTGATATCCACAAACATCACCATCATGCGGGTCTTGTCGACCAGGCTCTGCTGATAGAGCACTTCTGCCTTTTCTTCATAGGCCAGACGGTTGTACAACCCGGTCATGGGATCGCGGTTATAGATGCGGATCAGATCTTTATTCAGTCCGTCCAGTCGCAGGTTGATGCGCAGCAGCTTTAAGGATTCCTGCAGTTTTTCCAGATACGGGTTGACCATATTTTGTTTCATAATGACGGGATCGTCCACAAAGACGATATATCCATAATTGTATTGCTGGTTGTGCAGTGGCAAGAAATAATAAATGTGCTGCTCACCGTCTTTTTTGGTGTAATCCGGGATCAGTGTATGGCGGTCGATCGTGCACTCCGGCTGGATCTCGCCGTTTTTCAATGCGACAACGGCTTCCATCGGATCCTTATAGCCGTCCAGCAGTATTTCTTCTTCTTTGGCGACGACATCCTCAAAGTATTCGGCGTTGATCACAATATAAAAGTTTTCGCCCTCAAAGATATGATTGTCTTTGAAGTGTTTCTGTAATTCTTTTTTTAGGGACGCATAGCCATCCGTGACAGCAATACGTTGCAGGAGCCGGCGTTCAAACATCTCGATCGCCGTCGTTTCCAGATACTGCTGATAGGAGCTCTTGCAATACTGCTTGCGCAGCTCGATATATGCAGGCTGATCCTTGCAGCCGCAGCTCTCGGCGCAGGCAAAGAGCGACGGAACCATATACAGAGCCTGTGTTTCTTTTCCCTCTAACTGATCGTAAAGTATGCTGCAGCAGCGATATCCGAGTTTCGTAAAGTTGGGATCGACGGATGTGAGTGCCGGATAATAGTGCCTGCCATGAGAAGTGTTGTCAAAGCCGGTGATGATCATATCATCCGGGATGGTATAGCCCTGCCGTACAAACTGCGTGATCGCGGCCATAGCCATAGTGTCGTTGGCGCATACCAAAGCATCCGGAAATTTTTGCTCGGCGATCATCTGATTGATCAGCATACGGGGAGTGGTATTGCCCCAGTCGCCATAGACGATGTCCTCTTCCTTGAGCTCCAGCCCATGTTCCGCCATGACATCCCGTACCGCCTTCAGCCGGGCGATGCAGTCCACATGGTCGGCCGGGCCGCCCAGGAATATAAGATGTTTTACATGGTGCGCTTCGATCAGATGCGCCGTGAGAGCGCGCATACCTTCTTCGTTGGAAAAGCTGATGCAGGGTATGCCGTCAAAAGGAATCCCCACACTGACTACCGGGATCTGTTTTTCTTTGGCTTTGCGGCAGATGTTTTCTGCGGCTTTGGTGGAATTCAGGTGGTTGGAAAAGACGATGATCCCGTCAAAATCCTCCATATGTCCCAGACCATAGATGTTCAGTTCGCCTTGGTTATGCTCACGATTTTCGCTATAGGAAGCGAATCCCAAAAAGACAAAAATGTCCGAATCATGCGTTTTGGTAAAGTCCTGTATGCCCGTTAAAGCCTGCTTCAGCGACTCGATATTGAACCCGTTAGCGTATACAGCGATCTTCTTCATGTCCGGCCACCTTTCTCCTGATTGTAATACTACTTTACCACAAAAACGGACATTTCGGGGTGTTTTTTTGTGAATATTTGTTAAAAATGTGAGGAGTTGAAGTATTCGACAATATATAGTATGATAGGTTTCAAGATATAGAAGCGGAGGGTGCGTATTATGAAAGGAAGAGTACATTCTACAGAGAGTTTTGGCACGGTCGACGGACCGGGCGTGCGTTTTGTTGTTTTTTTGCAGGGCTGTCCGATGCGCTGCGCGTATTGCCACAACCCGGATACATGGGATCCTAAAGGCGGCACCCCGACGGAACCGTCTGAGATCATTGAGCAATTCATCCGCAATGAGGGCTTTTACCAGGGCGGCGGTATTACCGTGACCGGTGGCGAACCGCTCATGCAGATCGATTTTGTGCTGGAACTGTTCACGCTGGCAAAGCAGCACAATATCCATACCTGTATTGATTCCTCCGGCATCATGTACCATCCCGGAGAGAGCGAATATAATAAAAAACTGGACGAACTGATGAAGATCACGGATCTGGTGATGCTGGACATCAAGCATATCGATCCGGAGAAGCATCTGTGGCTGACCAAGCAGCCCAATGACGGGATCCTGGCGTTTGCGAAATATCTGGATGAAAAGCATGTGGATGTGTGGATCCGCCATGTGGTGGTACCGGGGATCACGGATGACGATGAGTACCTGTATAAGCTGGGGTATTTCATCGGCGGCCTGAGCAACTTAAAGGCATTGGATGTACTGCCGTATCATACCATGGGCTTGCCGAAGTATGAGAAACTGGGGCTGGAATACCGCTTAAAAGGTGTGCCGGCAATGGACAAAAATGCCGTTCTGGATAAGAAAAAAGTGATCCTGGATGGTGTGCGGAAACGCCGTGAAGAGCTGCAAGCCGGCGCAAATGCATGAGGAAAGAATGTTAGATATACCTAATTAAGATTTCGTAACACTAATATGCCGTGATATGCTACTATGTGCTTAGTCGGGGAAGACTAAATTAACAGCTTTTAGCTGAGAGACAAACAGGAGGAAATGAAAAATGGCATATGTGATCAAAGACGGATGTATTTCTTGCGGTACTTGTGCAGGTGGTTGCCCGGTAGGCGCTATTTCGGAAGGTGACGGCAAGTTCGAGATCGATAAGGATACCTGCATCAGCTGTGGTGCTTGCGCAGGTGCTTGCCCGGTAGGCGCGATCGAAGAGGAATAATTTCGAGACTACTTGAAAAAATGATCCGGCTGTTTCATTTATAAAATATGAAACAGCCGGATTTTTGTTTTTCAAAGAGAAGTAAAGATCAACGCTTCTTATAATACTGACACAGATCCTTCAGGAAGCATTCTTCACATTTGGGATGCGGCGCCTTGCAGATGGTACGCCCCAAAGCGATCAGCTGTGTATTGATGGCGATCCAGTGGTCCTTGGGAATGGCCTTCATCAGGGCGTACTCCACCTTTTCGGGATCTTCCTCTTTGGTCAGTCCCAGTCGTCTGGCCAGTCGTCCCACATGGGTATCCACGACGACGCTGGGCTCATGAAAGATATTGCCCCGGATCACATTGGCGGTCTTGCGTCCCACACCCGGCAGGGAAGTGAGCTGATCGATCTCTTGCGGGACCTCTCCGCCAAAATCATCCAAAAGACGACGGCAGCAGGCGATGATATTACGCGCTTTATTATGGTAGAAACCCGTTGAGTGGATATCCTCTTCCAGCTCCGATAAGTCGGCTTCGGCAAAGGCTTTCACATCCGGATACTTGACAAAAAGCTCTTTTGTGACCAGATTGACCCGGGCATCCGTGCACTGGGCACTCAGGATGGTGGCAATGAGCAGCTGCCAGGCGTTTTGATGCTCCAGATAGCAGGGAATATTGCGTCCGTACTCGGCATCCAGACGCTGTAACAGTTCCGTGATCTCCGTTTTTTTCATTCGATCCCCCTTGAAAGACTCTGCGGAAATTGCGTAGATAATTTTGTTCAAACCAGCTATTATATTACGGTATTATAGCATAAAGCGTTGAGTGATGCGTCATTTATAGGGAAAAATTAACAAAAATATAATAAATTGTTGACAAAAACAGAAAAAAAACATATATTAATCTGTGTAGTTATTATAGACTTACGCTTATAAGAGTGAAGGGAATCTGTGATAGACAGAGGAAGGGAGAAAATTATGACTTACGAAGAGATCGTCGGCTATGTTCAGAAGAAGGCAGCAAAGGCAGATGCAAAGAAATTTGGCGCAGTTGCAGTTCAGATCGACATTACCGGAGAAGGCGAAGGCGCTTTCTATGTAGAAGCAAAAGACGGCAAGTTTGATGTACAGCCGTATGAGTATTTTGATCACAATGCAAAGGTTGTTGCTGATGGCAATGACTTCATCGCATTCCTGGATGGCAAGAAGGATGCAGATGTGCTGACCATCGTTGGTGATGCAGCTGCAGCAGAGATCGTAAAGAGCTTTGCTGAGAAGAAGGCAGAAAAGGCACCGGCAAAGAAGGCAGCAGCTAAGCCGGCAGAGAAGGCTGAGAAAAAGGAAGTAAAGAAGGCTGAGCCGAAGAAAGCAGCAGCAAAACCGGCTGAGAAAAAAGAAGAAGTTAAGAAAGCTGAGCCTGCAAAGGCAGAAGTAAAGAAGGCAGAGGCTAAGCCGGCTGAGAAGAAGGCTGAGAAGGCACCTGCAGAAAAAGCACCGGCAAAGAAGGCAGCAGCTAAGCCGGCAGCAAAGAAGGCTCCGGCAAAGAAGAAATAAATATCGTATTTGCAATCGTATAGCCGAACTTTTCTAAGCGTATAATATAAACATTCAGGCAGAGAGGATCATTGTGTCTTCTCTGCTTTTTTATTAATTCGAATCTTCTATGTGCATAGAATAGTGTGGATTTGCGAACCCATATAAAAAACCTTCGGTACTCATAACGGAACCGAAGGTTTTAGAATTTTGAAATAGTCTTCCGTAAAAAGATTACAGCGTAGCGCCGTTATTGACAGCTTCCAGCAGATCTTCCACATCAAAGCCGTGTACCATAGCAGCCTCTTCCAGAGTCTCTCCCTGGGATGCCGGACAGCTGAAACAGAACATGCCTGCATTCATCAGGACAGTTGCGATCTCCGGTTTGGTCACCAGAGCCTCACCGATGGTCATATCCTTTGTGATCGTAATGTTCTTTTCTTCCGAAATATTCTTTTCTTCTTCCATAAATATATCCTTTCTATCCGTATCTGTTCATGTAATTATTCATTGACAACATCAAGTACTATAACACAGATATGATTAAACTGCAAGCTGTTGACAAATTTGTATTTGTAGAGCTGGCGATCACCTCACGGAAGGCATCTTGCCTTCCCCTTGAGGGGAAGGTGGCGCGCCAGCGCCGGATGAGGTGGACTTTGGCCTGCCGTAGTCTCCGCCAAGTCGCCGGGCAGTAAAGACAGTTTTCGAGCTGTGCCTTCGCAAGAAGTTTGTTCACCCAGCGCATCCCCTAAAACCGACTCGCCCTTGCAAACTTGCTTGCTCGTGCCTAAAAAGAACGGGGCACGAGCTGCGCTTCAAACAGTTGCT
>JAFXQR010000121.1 GCA_017526985.1 Lachnospiraceae bacterium | reverse complement strand
CAGTCCTTTCAAGGACGGTTGCCAGAATCACTATTGTAAGACTAAATTCAACTACATATAAGTGGAACTTAGGGGGAGATCCTGTAAGAGTAAGATCTACTTAGAGGTATTAGAAGTGGAATTTAACTTTTCACTTCACAACTGCCCCAGTGGCTGATGTTTTGTTTGCCATAAGGGGCAATTCACGGTATAATGATAAAATAGGTATAGTATCTTTTGGCACGGACAGGAGGAAGGGAGTTATCCAGAGTTTTATGAAGGATACCAGAGGGATCATTGCTGTATGCGGCTGTCAGCTGTTCGAGGAGAAGGAGTATGCCTTTATCTCGGAGCTGTCGAGACAATGTGAAGGTGGAGACTATATGGTAGCTGCCTTCAATTTTGCTGCCAATTCCATGGCGGATATGGATGAGATCGGCAAGGAAATGCGGCTGGTGCAGCTGATGGAAAAGATAGAATGCGCCGCGGTGATCATTCTGGGGGAGACCATCAACGATGATACCGTGAGGGAGAGCATCGGCAGGAACATGGTGAAAAAAAGTGTGCCGGTCTTTTCTCTGGAGCGTAAGATGGAGGGCTGTATCCATGTGGCTATGGATTATGGCAGTGGATTCAAAAATATGGTCCTGCATGTGCTGAAGGAACATCATGTCAAGCGACCGGCGATGCTGGCCGGTGTCAAGGGAAACCATTTTTCGGATACCCGGATCCGGGCATTTCGGGAAGCGTTGGAAGAATGCGGCGTGCCTTTTGATGAGGAGCTGCTCAAATACGGTGATTTCTGGGAGATTCCGGCCAGTGTGGCGGCAAAGCAGTATCTGGCGATGGACAAATTGCCGGATGCCATTATCTGTGCCAATGATACCATGGCGATCACGGCTTCCAGGTGTATCATTGAGGCAGGATTGCGCGTGCCGGAAGACATCATTGTGACCGGATTTGACGGTATTATCAGCGGAAGACTCAATTTCCCTGCGATCTCCTCCGTAGCGCCGGACTATGAGAGCGAATGCAAAGCCATACTGGATGTGGTGAAGGCTCATCACAATGGAGAAAGCTACAGTACCGAAGACCGGCTGATCGAATTCAAGGTCATCCCAAATCTTTCCTGCGGATGTCCGCCACCGGATGAAAACACGGCAGAGCGTATGGCCAATGATATGGCCAATGCGATGATCGACCAGAAGTGGAATGTACACGCCATGAACCGCCTGCTTTTTGAAGCTACGGCAAAGGATGAGCTGGTGACGGCGACCGATATCCTGGTACGGGCTGTGAATATGTGGAATAATTACTACCACTTCGTGGGGGTATATACGGATTACCTGGAGGGTGAGCCGGAAGGAGAGCCGGGAACCCGCTGCGTTTCGGTATTGAATCTGAAGGACGGAGAATACGGACGGATCGGCACCTTTTATGACGAATCGGAGCTGGTGCCGAATCTGGATGAGGTAAAGCAGAGGGATAACGGTATCAATGTATTGATGATCCGACTGTTGTTTGCCAGATCCGAAGTGTACGGCTATCTGATCGAAGGGTTTAATAAGCCGACGGAACGGGATATGCGGCGCTGCGGGGAATTAGGCATGTTTGTAAGTACCGGCTTTAATGTGATCCTGAAAAACCGCAAGTTGACCTGGCTGAACGCGCAGCTGAAGGATGCCAATGAAGTTATGGAGAAAGCGTCTACCCAGGATTATCTGACGAAGATCTACAACCGCAGAGGCTTCTATGAGGCTTTGAACGATCTGATCCAGGACGAAGCAAACCGGGGCAGGGTGCTCACGATATTTTCCATTGATATGGACAAGCTGAAATATATCAATGATAATTTCGGGCATTTGGAAGGCGATTACGCGATCTGTGCCCTGGCGGATGCGGTGAAGAATTTTGCTTCGAAGAACGGCATTTGCGCGCGTTTCGGCGGTGATGAATTTGCCTGCGCCATGATCTCGGTGGGCGAGATGAACCTTGAGGCGGAAGAAGTGCGCAGACAGTTGGTGGACTATATCGGAACGCATACCAGACCGAGGCGCTACAAGATCGCGGCCAGCGTGGGTAGTTGCGGAGAGATCATCAGCATGGGGATTGATATCGACCGTATGATGAGCGAGGCAGACCGGAAGATGTATATCGATAAAGAAGCAAGGCGTATGGCCAGAGAGTAACCGGATATGAGAAAGAAACGGTGGGCAGTAGCAGGGGCTGCGCTCTTTCTTGCGACAGTATGCTGCGCATGCGGTAACAAAAATACAAATACAGCGCCGAAAGAGCAGTATATGATCCGGGATACCTCCGATCCGGGGGATACGGTCACGACGGTACCGGCAGTTTCCCTGGATTTTGATATGGGTGAAGTGATCGGGCGTGCCTATATCAATGAATATTTCGGGCTGAGAATGCCCTTTCCGGAGGAATGGCGCATCTTTTCCAAGGCGGAGCTGGCGGCCTACAGTAACCTGACCGAGGAAGAATACACCAACGAGACGGTGGTGATGCTCACGGACAATAACCGCCTCCCCATGGTCTTTTACGCAAACAATGACAATGTGGAGCAGCCGGAAATGGTGACGATCAGTGGTATCCGGGGGATCTCGGGGCGTGTGCCTGCGGGAGCGGATCCGGCGGCAGCAGATGCCTATTTTGAGGAATTGTTTGGGGATCAGAAAGACGAATTCCTCAGTACGGAATTAAAGACGATCACTATCGGGGGCAACGATTATTACTGGCCGATCTACGAATGTCCTATGAATGATCAGAGCCTGTTTTACGGGGTGATCGTGTATGGTGAAGGTGCACACAACCTGATGATCAGTGTGATGGGACCGGACCGGGAAACGATGGAAGCGCGGACACACAGTTTATTTGAGTAGGTATTAAAAAAATTCGTGACCGGAGGGCTGTTGCATAATGAAAAATGCAGCAGCCTTTATCGAATCCAATATTTACAGGTATTTCGGAAGGCGGGGTCAGGGTTATGATCTTTACGAAACGAAAGACGATCGGGGTGTTTCTGGATAAGCAGTTCAAGGCGTTTGACGATGTGTTTCTTGCGGCCCTGGACAGAGAGAGCAAGCGGCTGGATTACGATGTGGTGGTCTTTATCACGGCCGGTTACTATCTGACCAAAAGTGACTATGATATCCAGGAAAAGAATATTCTGCAGTTTGTTCCCCTGGATATGCTGGACGGGATCGTTGCGGTGCCATCGACCTATGAAAAAGGTGAGTTCCGCGATCTTTTATACGAGATGCTGGAGAAGCGGGCGACTTGTCCATGTGTGATCGTGCGTGAAGAAAGTGATACGCAGAATTGTGTATATACCGATAATAATAAAGCAGTGCGCATGCTGGTGCGGCATCTGATCGAGAAACACGGCGTAAAGAAGATCTGTTGCCAGGCGGGAGATTTTGATAATCCGGAAGTGCAGGAGCGTCTGAATGCCGTACGGGAAGAAATGGCGGCGCATGATCTGGAACTGAAACCGGACAAGATCTGTCTGGGCAATATGTGGACCAACTGCGGAGATATTGCATATAGAGCCTTTTTCTCGGATCCTGCGGATGTTCCGGAGGCAGTCGTGTGTGCCAATGACTATATGGCCATGGGACTGATGCGTATCCTGCAGGAAAAGGGGTACCGGGTGCCGGAAGATGTGATCGTGACCGGTTTTGATAATGTGACGGAATGGTGTATCGATGTACCCGGACTGACCACCATCAAGCCGGATTTTGACGGCATGGTGACGGAATCCATGAGTCTGCTGGACCGGATCATCAAAGAAAAAGAGAGTACGAAGCCTCCGATAAAGATCGGATTAAAAGGTGAATTGATCCTGCGGGAGAGTTGTGGCTGCGGAACGCGCGGCAAGGACTTTTTCCGGAAACTGACGGAAAAGACCATGGCGCTCCTGGAAGATGCCAATGATCAGGACGCGACCATGAACAATATGAGCATCGATCTGGGGGCCTGTGATGAGATGCACGAGCTGCATGATGTGATGATCAGCAAGCGCACCATCAGTCCCATTGTGAGAGATCATTACATCTGCTTGTTCGGTACCCCGGAGAAGCTGATGGATGAGCAGAGTGAGAAGGCCTGCGTAATACATGCGATCCGTGATCACCGGGATCACGGTATGCCCATGACCGTATTTGATCAGAAGCATCTGTTGCCGCAGTCGGCAGAACGGGAAGACGAAGCGCAGTTATTCTTCCTGAAACTGCTGCACCAGAACCGGCACAATTTCGGTTACAGCATGATCCATTATGATGCCGGGCAGGTTCCTTCCAGGTGTTTTGTACAGGCCAATGTGCTTTTGTGCATTGCTTTTGAAAATATCTTCCGGCGTAACGAGCTGCTGGCGCTTTATGAGGAACGGCGTATGTCCAGTATCACGGATCTGCTGACGGGGCTTTTAAACCGTCGTGGTCTGGTGGAGCAGGTGGAACCGATCTGGAGAAATCTGATCGGCAATCGTATCGCCTTTGTCTGCATCGACCTGGATAAGCTGAAGACGATCAATGATACCTACGGACATATCGCGGGTGATTTTGCCATCAGTCTGGTGGGCAGCGCGATCCGCAATACTCTGCCGTATCAGGCGGTGGGTTCCCGTGTGGGCGGTGATGAATTTGTCGTATTTCTGCCGGACGCAAGAAAAGGCCTGGCGGAGGAATATGTAGAGCTGTTCAAAAAAGAGCTGACGGAGCTGAATAAAAAAGAGGGACGGACCTTTACGGTATCGGCCAGCGCCGGTTTCAGTGTTAAGGAGCTGGACGGCAAGGTGACGATCGAGGAATGCATACAAGCCAGCGACCGTGAGTTGTATAAAGTAAAAGATGCAAGAAAGCAGGCATAAAAAAATGGCAAGACAATACTGGAAACCTTCCAATATGTTATATCCGGTACCGGCGGTACTGGTAAGCTGTGTGGATGAAAACGGCAGAGCCAATGTGATGACGGCGGCATGGGCAGGGACCATCTGTTCCGATCCGGTGATGCTCTCGGTATCCATCCGCAAGGAGCGCTATTCCCATGCGATCATCAAACGCACCGGGGAATTTGTGGTAAGCCTGACGACCGAAAAACTGGCAAAGGTCACGGATTATGTGGGTGTAAAGTCCGGAAGGGACATCGACAAATTTGCCCTGGAAGGGGATCTGAAACTGACAAAGTGCGAATCCCGTTTCGTGAAAGCACCCGGCATTGCGGAAAGCCCGGTCTGCCTGGAGTGTAAGGTGACGCAGATTCTGGAACTGGGCAGCCACGATATGTTTATCGCAGAGGTCCTGAGCACCGATATCGATGAGCAGTATCTGGATGAAAAAGGTAAATTTGATCTGGCGAAAGCGGGCCTAATCACCTATTCCCACGGGGAGTATTACTCCTTAGGTGAGCTGCTCGGGAAATTCGGGTATTCCGTGAAGAAAAAATGACAGAGGATAATACAAAAAATCAATATACCAGAGTATCCATGGTCGCTTATTTCTTAAAAGGAAATAAGCGTTTCTTTGCGTTAGGTATTCTCTGTTCTCTATTGGTGGCCTTTCTCGATATGCTGGGGCCGAAGATCGTGCAGTATACGGTGGACCATATCATCGGAGATGAGACCGTATCTTCGGCGATCGTACAGCAGCTGATCAACGATGCCGGCGGCAGGGAGTATCTGCGCAGCCATCTGTATGTGATCGCGCTGTTTATCATCGGCATCGCGCTGACAGCCGGGGTGAGCCGTTATCTGTACCGCTTGTTCAATTCTATCGGGGCCGAAGGGCTGATCCGACGGATGCGGGATCTTTTGTTTGAACATATCGAGCATCTTCCGTATGCTTGGCATGGAAAAAACCACACCGGTGATATCATCCAGCGTTGTACTTCGGATGTGGAGACCATCAAGAGCTTTTTGTCGGAACAGATGACTTCCCTGTTTCGTGTGGGGATCCTGATCATGCTGGCCATGTATTTTATGATCGGGATCCATCCGAAGATGGCACTCATTTCAGGAATCTTTATCCCCATCGTCATCCTGTATTCTGTCTTTTTTCATAATCGTATCGCTGCTTCGTTTCAGCATGCGGATGAAGAAGAGGGTGTTCTGTCTGCCATTGCGCAGGAAAACCTGACCGGTGTGCGCGTGGTGCGGGCCTTCGGACGGGAGCAGTTTGAACGGGAGCGTTTTGAAACGCAGAACGAAGGCTATACAAAAATGTGGATCCGTCTGATGGGCTGGCTGTCGGCCTTCTGGTGTTCCAACGATCTGATCACCGGTCTGCAGATCATGCTGGTGACGGTCTTCGGGGCAGTCTTTTGTGTTAAAGGAATGATCACGGTCGGCGAATACATTGCCTTTGCTTCCTACAACGGGATGCTGTGCTGGCCGGTGCGCGAGCTGGGGCGTGTGATCTCGGATATGAGCAAAGCCGGCATATCCGTAGACCGTATCTGTTATATCATGAATTCCGAACGGGAAGATGTATCGGAAGATCCGGTGATCCCGCTTCCCCAAGAGCTGGGCGATATCGTATTTGATCATGTTTCTTTTGCCTATGAGGAAGGGAATGATGTAGTAAAAGATATCAGTTTTACGATCAAAAAAGGCAGTACTCTAGGGATCCTGGGTGGTACCGGATCGGGCAAATCCACGCTGATGTATCTGCTGGACCGTCTCTACGATCTGCCGGAAGGGTGCGGGCGCATCACGATCGGCGGGAAGGACATCAAAGAATATGACCGTAAGGAACTAAGAAGGCGGATCGGTCTGGTGCTGCAGGAGCCGTTTTTGTTCTCCCGTACCATAGCAGAAAACATCGCGATCACGAAACCGCAAGGCCCTGATATGGAGCTGGTGTGGCATGCATCCAGGATCGCGGCTCTGGATGAGGCGATTTTAAAGTTTTCCAAAGGATATAATACGGAAGTGGGTGAACGCGGTGTGACCCTTTCCGGCGGGCAGAAGCAGCGTACGGCGATCGCGCAGGTACTGATGAGTGATCCGCCGGTGATGATCTTTGATGATTCGCTTTCCGCAGTGGATATGGAAACGGATGCAAAGATCCGCAAGGGGCTGAAGGAGAATACCAAAGACGCAACGGTGGTGCTGATCTCGCACCGTATCACGACGCTGATGCAGGCGGATCATATCATTGTTCTGGATCATGGGCGTATTGCGGAAGAGGGAACACACGAAAGTCTGTTAAAGCAGGATGGTCTGTATGCGAAGATCTTTGATATACAGATGGCAGGGGCGGAATAGGGTATGCATGATCAGGAAAACGAAATAAATAACGGCAGTCTTCCCTGGTTTGGGATACCGAAACTGTTTCCGTTCATAAAGAAATACATACCACGGATCCTCTTTATGGTGATGCTGGGCATGCTTGCCAGTTTTCTGGATTCCGTCTGGCCGTTGTTCAACCGCTATGCGTTGGACCATTTTG
The DNA here is from genome assembly GCA_017526985.1 of Lachnospiraceae bacterium. GTDB lineage: Bacteria > Bacillota > Clostridia > Lachnospirales > Lachnospiraceae > NK4A136. Next base: position 11,228 of record JAFXQR010000121.1, on the reverse strand, counting down.
TGGCGGAAGGAATGCTGAAGGGACTGGGCGGTTTTATCGCAGTCTATGTCGGACTGCTGATCCTGTATGTGGCCGACAATATGCTCTGTACCTACCGCTGCGGGCAGGTGGAGATGTCGGTGGATCGGGATCTGCGCAATGCGGCTTTCAATCATCTGCAGGAATTATCTTTTTCCTATTTTAACCGCAACAATGTGGGCTATATCCATGCAAGAGTCATGAGTGATACCGGAAAGATCGGGCTGATGGTGGCGTGGCGGCTGATGGACATCGTCTGGAACGGTTCCTATATCGTAAGCGTTCTGATCATGATGTTTGTCCTGGACTGGAAACTGGCGATCTATATTGCGCTGCTGGTTCCCGTGGTCGTGATCCTGGTCAGTATTTTCCAGAAGAAACTGGTGGTGCTCAACCGGCAGATCCGTGAGATCAATTCCACCATCACCGGCAATTTTAATGAAGGGATCACCGGGGCGAGAGCGATCAAAACACTGGTGATCGAGGATAAGATCCAAAAGGATTTTGAAAAGGATACGGAACGAATGCGCCGGACATCGATCCGTGCAACGCACTTTTCCGCATTCTTTACAGCTGCTGTCACAATGATGAGTTCCATTGCATTGGCGCTGGTGCTCTGGCGCGGCGGTCTGGTCACCATTGCGGATGTAAAGCGTATCGGTACCCTTTCCGTATTTCTTTCCTATGCCATGGGAATGATGGAGCCGATCCAGCATGTGATCGTGACCTTATCCGAGATGATCTCCATCCAGGTGAATATCGAGCGTCTGACGACATTGTTAAATACGGCATCGGATGTTTCGGACAGCCCGGAAGTGCTGGAAAAATACGGCGATACTTTTCATCCGAAAAAAGAAAACTGGGAGCCGCTGCATGGCGATGTGGAGTTTCAGGATGTGTCCTTCCACTATCCCGACGGCGAGGAATATGTGCTGGAGCATTTTAACCTGCAGGTACCACAGGGGACCAATGTGGCGATCGTTGGGGAGACCGGTGCCGGCAAATCCACGCTGGTCAATCTGGTGTGCCGTTTCTTTGAGCCAACCGAGGGCAAGGTGCTGATCGACGGCAGGGATGCGAGAGAGCGTTCGCAGTTGTGGCTGCACAGCAATATCGGTTATGTATTACAGACACCGCATCTGTTCTCAGGGACCATACGGGAAAACCTGCGTTACGGGCGGCCGGAGGCAACGGATGAAGAGATCATGGAGGCGCTAAAGCTGGTATCGGCGGACCGTATCGTTGCGCAGATGGAAAAAGGTCTGGACAGTGATGTGGGAGAAGGCGGCGGGATGCTCTCCACCGGAGAAAAGCAGCTGCTCTCCTTTGCCAGGGCTCTTTTGGCAGATCCGCGCATACTGGTTCTGGACGAGGCAACGGCATCTATCGATACGGTAACGGAGAAGGCGATCCAGGAAGCGATCGTGACTGTGACCAAAGGCAGAACTTCATTTGTGATCGCGCACCGCCTGTCTACCATCGTGGGTGCAGATATTATCCTGGTGGTACAAGACGGCAAGATCATTGAGCAGGGCAGTCATAAGGAACTGATGGCGCAGCGCGGCGCCTACTACCGCCTGTTCACAAGACAGTATGAGGAACTGGCAGCAGACCGCGCTTCAGTTGACGAATAATACCCCTTGCCTTCCCCTTGAGGGGAAGGTGCCCGAAGGGCGGATGAGGTGTAATTATAGGTGTCGATTCATCAAAAGGAGGCAAACATCGTGAATGTACGACGAGCAACGGAAAAAGACATACCTGCGATCCTGGAACTCCTGGTGCAGGTGGATATGGTCCATCACAACGGCCGGCCGGATCTGTTCAAAGGGCCGGCAACAAAGTATAATGAAGAGGAACTGAAGGTATTGCTGGCAGATGAGGAGAAACCGGTCTTTGTCTGTGTGGATGAAGAGGACCGGGTGCTCGGTCATGCATTCTGCATCCACCAGCAGGTGATCGGTAACTCGGTACTGACGGATGTACGCACCCTCTACATTGATGATATCTGCGTACACGAAGATGCCCGCGGAAAGCATGTGGGGAAAGCTTTATATGAAGCGGTAGTGGAATATGCAAAGGCGCATGATTTCTACAACATCACTCTGAATGTCTGGGCCTGCAATCCGGGAGCTATGAAATTTTACGAGGCTATGGGAACGGTACCGCAGAAGATCTGTATGGAAAAAGTGCTGAAATAAGGTATACTAAAGACAAAAGATAGAACGAGGTGAACTGATATGTTTTATGTACCTGATGAAACGCAGCAGTGCGGATTTTATGAATGTGAGGAATGCGGCAGCCGTTTTTTGGATCTGCGCATCGCACCGGCGCTGGTATGTCCGTATTGCGGGGAAGAACCGGATATGGAACTGGGACCGGATGATGAGATGCCGAAGATGGCGGAAAAGGCCAAGCTGATCCGGATGCTGGAAGGCGAAGATGTGGAAAAGTACGATACACTCTTGAGTCTGGCCATCACCGGCGGAGATTATACCTGGATCTGAGGAAATGATTACGGGAGGAAATGCGTATGGAAGATAAGAAGATCCCGGAATGTGATTATCAGGCAGATAATGCGTATATGCAGCAGGCGATCGGGGAAGCCAGGGAGGGCATACATCTCGGCCATGGCGGGCCTTTCGGAACGGTGATCGTAAAGAATGGTAAGATCCTGGCGAAGGGCCACAATATGGTATTGGCAAACCATGATGCGACGGCGCATGGAGAGGTTACCGCAATCCGCAAAGCCGGGAGTATTCTGGGTACCCATGACCTGAGCGGCTGTGAACTCTATACCACCGGAGAGCCATGCCCCATGTGTCTGGCGGCTTGTATGTGGGCGAATATCGGGAAAGTCTATTACGGATGTACCATTGCGGATAACGAGGCCATTGGTTTTCGCGATAAAGTGTTTGATGAGAAATTCGGCGGCCGGCAGGGCATGGAAGAGTACCTGATGGAAGTGGATCGGGATGCCTGCCTGAAATTGTTCGAAGAGTATAATGCTTTGGAAGCAGAAAAATATTGATCATTACCAAACGGAGGGGGAACATATGGGTTTATTTGATATCTTTAAAAAGAAAGATACACAGCCGGCGCAGACGGGATTGGAGCAATTCCTTTGGTGATTCTATAATGGGCATTGCAAACGGGAAGAATTATTATTGCAACATCCCGGAGCAGAGCGTGGAATGGAGACAGAGTATTGCGAAAGGGTTTGATCCGGTGCAGCACATCCGGGAACGCTACGGCGTGGATGTGTCCGGGATTTGAGATATGGAAGAAAAGATAGTAGAGGAAAAACGGAGTAGTCTGTGGAAATGGCTGGCAGTGATCTTTCTGCTCGGAGTCATCGGTTTGGGACTGCTCTATTTCCAAATTCCGACCAGACTTATCGCAAAGGGCTATCCGGTGCAGGGGATAGATGTCTCGCATTATCAGGGGCAGATTGATTGGCAGCAGATGCAGGAGCAGGGGATCGGCTTTGCCTACATCAAGGCTACGGAAGGCAGCTCCTATGTGGATGAGTGTTATGAACGGAATATGACGGATGCAGAGAATGCGGGCATTGCTGCCGGGGCGTATCACTTCTTCAGTTTTGACAGCCCGGGAGCGACGCAGGCGGAACACTTCATCCAAACGGTGGGGGAGGACGGCACTCTGATCCCTGTGGTGGATGCGGAATATTACGGAAACAAGCGTAAGAACCCGCCGGAAGCCGAAGCGGTGCGCAGCGAACTGACGGAACTGCTGCAGATCCTGGAAGCGCAATATGGATGCAAGCCCATGATCTACTCCACGCAGCCCTTTTATCAGCGCTTTCTGGAAGGGTACTTTGAAGACTATCCGTTGTGGATCCGCGGGGTGTATCTCCCGCCGGCGCAGGAGTGGACCGTATGGCAGTATAGCGACCTGCTGCAGCCGGATGGCGTGAGCGGTGACGAGAAGTATGTGGACGGAGATGTGTGCCGGGACCCGGGGCAGATCACTCGGTAATACTTCACTTTTTTACCGAATTATGGTAAGATGTGGACTATGAGAGCATTTTTACAGAATCGTATCAAATAAGGACCGGAAAGTGACGAGAGGTTGCTTTCCGTTTTGTGCTTTAATAAGGTAGGAACGAGGGAGAAAGAACGAGATGAATGACGATTTTCTGAACGCGATGAGTCGCCCGAGAAAGGCGCTGGATTATACACTGGAAGAGATCGAGCAGGCGGAAAAGCGCATGAAGAAAAAGGGCGGTACCCTGCAGGAGAACCTGGATATCGTGACCGGCAGAAAGGCGGCCCCGCTCAATCCGTCCCGGTCCGGGATGTCGGATTTGATCGGATCTTCTGTGGCAGGGATTAAGGATCTGGCAGGGCAGCTGACGAAACGGGAGCAGTCTGTTAAGACCAGCTACCCGGATCCCTTTGCGGGCCTGAGCACCGGCTCATCCGGCACATCCACGGATGCTCTGTCACAGGCATCCCAGAATGTGAAGAATGCGGATGATGCCATTGCGTCTATGAATGCGCAGCTGGCAAAAAATCATGACGATCTGGAAAAGGAACTCGCGGAGCTGAATAAGAACCTGGCAACGGATAAGTATTTCGGTATGAGCGAAAAGACAAAGACGGATCTGGCGGATGCGGCAGCAGAGAAGAAAAAGAAAGAAGAAGCTCTGCTGGAAGGAGAAGAAGCACTGGACGGCTTTGCGGGACTCACCGATGTACTGGAAGAAAAGGTGGTCGGTCAGAAAGAGTTCATCAAGAAGCTGGTGATCTCCTTTAAGCGTCCTTATGTAATGCCGCCGGAAGGCAGCAAGGCACTCAATGCGATCCTGCTGACCGGGCATGATGATACGGGCAAGCACTTCGCTCTGACTGAACTGGCCGGGGAACTGAAGAACCGTAAGATCTTAAAAACCGACAAGATCGAGAAGATCGATCTGGGGATCTATACGGATGCGTCTATGGAGAAATTGTTCCTGCAGGATATCTATATGGCGCTGGCAAGTGAGTCTAAGATCATCCTGTTTGAGCATTTTGAGAACTGCCATCCTTCGTTCTTAGCACACATTTCTTCGCTGGTGACGAACGGCAGCTTCCGTCTGTCCGAGCGTTATATCCTGCAGAAGGGCCAGCTGGTCAATGTGCAGACTTCCCTGGCCAGTGAAGCAGTAAGCGCCTTTGAGGCAAAGGGAAAATATCTGATCTTCTTAACCGAGAAATCGCTGGATAAGGCAGCCGGTATCATGGGTGCGCCCTTCATCGATGCACTGGGAGATGTGTGCGCGACCACGAGTCTGGATGAAGATTCCATCCGTACTCTGGCAGAGCGGGAACTCAAGGAATTGGAAGAGAAAGCATCCGAGAAGTGTTTCTTTAAAGTATCTTTTGCAGAAGATTTTCTGGATTACAGCGTGAAGCAGTCCGAGCGGCAGGCCGGCTTAAAAGGCGTGCAGGACTTTTACGATAATGTACTGAAGGCATTGGCACAGGCAAGACTGGAGGGGGATTATCCCAAGGGGACAGAGCTTACCCTGCAGGCGGCTGACGGAAAGATCAGCGCGAAGTATGGCGAGGAGACCATCGATCTGTCCGCGCTTCTGCCGGAAGGTTATCGTGGCGAGATCGACGAGATCCGCAAGGAACTGGACGAGATCGTAGGCCTGAAGGAAGTGAAGGAATATGTCTTGAGTCTGGAAGAATACTACAAGGTACAGCAGCGTCGTGCAGAGGAAGGCTTAAAGACCAGCGGCGTGAACAAGCATATGATCTTTACCGGCAATCCGGGTACCGGCAAGACGACCATCGCCCGTATTGTCAGCAAGTATCTGAAAGCCATCGGTGTACTGACCGGCGGACAGCTGGTGGAAGTCTCCCGTGCAGACCTGGTGGGTCGTTATGTTGGACACACCGCACCGCTCACCAATCAGGTGATCACCTCGGCCATCGGCGGTGTGCTCTTTATCGACGAGGCTTACAGCTTATACCGCGGTAAGGACGATACCTTCGGTCTGGAAGCCATCGGCACGCTGGTGAAGGGCATCGAGGATAACCGCGAAAACCTGATTGTGATCCTGGCAGGCTATTCCATCGAGATGCAGCAGTTCCTGACCTCCAACTCGGGGCTCAAGAGCCGTTTCCCGAATGTGATCAACTTCCCGAACTATACCGGGGAAGAGCTGCTTAAGATCTCCCGGTCCATCGCGAAATCGAAGGGTTATACCATCGATGCGGGAGCGGATGAGGTGCTGACCAAATTCTTTGATAATGTGCAGGCAACCCGTGCAGCCGATGCCGGCAACGGACGCCTGGCCAGAAATATGGTAGAAGAAGCGATCTTAAATCAGTCCAAGCGACTGGTAGCAGAGCCGGACGCAGAGCTGTCTACTCTGCTTCTGAAAGATTTTGAATTGGATAAGTAAGGGGGACTTAACCTATGGCAACCGATTACAAGCAGCAATTGTTTGACTTCTGGGATATGGTCAAGAAGAATAATGATGCCGGCTGGAAATACGGCGTGGATCCCACCGGGTGGCGTAAAGAAAGCCATATCAATTACTATGGCGATTATCATCCGATGCATGTGCTGAATCTGTATTATCCGGAAAGCTGGGACGAGTCGCAGGGCAAGCTGCCCACCATCGTTTACATCCATGGCGGCGGCTGGCTTTATGGTACGGTAGATGACGGCGAACGCTATCTGGGCTGGCTGGCATCGCAGGGCTATGCCGTGATGGCGATGAACTACCGCCTGTTGCAGGAGACGGATCTGCAGGGATTGGTATCGGATATCTTTGCAGCCATGGGTTGGCTGACAAAGTACGGTTCTGCCAGAGGTTTCGACTTGAGCAAAGTACTGGTGACCGGAGATTCCGCCGGTGGGCATCTGACTCTGCTGACCACATGCATACAGCAGAGTGAGAAGCTGCAGCAGATATATAAGGTAGAACCTTTTGGCTTTTCCGTCAGCGCTTTGGCGATCTCCTGTCCCTGTGTGGAAACGGATACGCTCTATATCAACGGAGCACCGGGCACGGAAGAGGGTGACGGTACGGCAAAGGCGTATCGTGATCTGATGCTGGGAGAGGACGGCGAAGATGCTCCCTGGAGAGACTATATGAGTTTCTCGCAGGCATCCAAGGGACTGAAACTTCCGCCGATTCTGCTGATCGGTTCCGAGAGCGAAGCCATCTATGCGCAGAGCTGTTTTTTGATCGACTATATGAAAGACCGCGAAGAAGAGTTTGAGACGCTGATCTGGAAGAAAGAAGACGGCCCGCATCTGGTGCATGTATTCAACATCAGCAACTGGGAGTGGAGAGAAAGCCTCATTTCCAACAAGAAGATGCTGGAATTCTTTGATAAACACAGCGCGTAACGGAGGATGAACATGTACGAAAAGGTGACAGAGACCATCTTAAATGTGGGAGTAAATGATCCGGAGATCAAGGTGTTTGAGAATCAGTATGAACTGCCGGAGGGCATGGCATACAATTCCTATCTGATCCTAGATGAAAAAGTGTGTCTGATGGATTCTGTGGATGCAGATGTACAGGATGCATGGCTTAGCAATCTGGATGAGGCACTTTCCGGAAGAAGTGTGGATTATATCGTGGTGCAGCATATGGAATCGGATCACTCGGGGGCACTGCTTTTTGTTTGCGAAAAATTTCCGGAGATGAAGATCTATACCAGCCAGGGTGCGGCAAATATGATGAAGCAGTTCTTTGATGTGGATCTTTCGGATCGCATCGTGACGATCAAGGAGGGAGATACCCTGGCTCTCGGCAGTCATACGCTCTCCTTTATTGCGGCGCCCATGGTGCACTGGCCGGAAGTAATGATGACCTATGAAGCCAGCGAAAAGGTGCTCTTTGCGGCAGACGGCTTCGGTAAATTCGGTGTACGCGGTGCGGAGGCGGATGACTGGGCATGCGAAGCCAGAAGATACTATTTCAATATCGTTGGCAAGTACGGTATGCAGGTACAGAATGTGCTGAAGAAGGCGGAAAACCTGGAGATCGCGCATATTTGTTCCCTGCACGGACCGGTGCTTCCGGAAAACGAACCTTTGGAATTTTATCTCAAGAAATATAAGACCTGGTCGGCTTATGAGCCGGAAGACGCGGGTGTTGCGATCATTTATGCATCCATTCATGACCAGGGAACAAAGCAGGCTGCAGAAAAGCTTGCGGAGATCCTTACCGAAAAGGGCGTGAAGGTCGGCGTGACCAATCTGACAAAGGACGACATCCACGAAGGTGTGGAGGATGCTTTCCGATATGACCGGATGATTCTTTGCGCATCTTCCTACGACGCGGATCTCTTCCCGCCGATGACGCAGTTTTTAAACATCTTAAAGCTCAAGGCCTACCAAAAGCGCAAGGTGGCGCTGGTGGAAAACGGAAGCTGGGCACCCTCAGCCGCCCGCGTGATGAAGTCTTATGTGGAGGGATTTAAGGATGTGGAACTTGTAGAACCGGTGGTAACAATTCGATCCACCCTGAAAGAGGCCGATCTTCCGAAACTGCAGGAACTCGCAGAAGCAATGACCAAAGCATAAAACCAGGTAACTCGAAAGCCATCGTGGAATCCCGCGATGGCTTTTTTGATGCGTAACACGATACAGCTTAGGAGAAAAAAAGTTGTGAAGAGTTGTGAAAGAAAATAAAAGTTGTGAAGAGTTGTGAAAGAGGTTGAAAGTTGTGAGTAAGATTTATACCGTAGCCATAGTCTCTTTCAGCAGCTCGTCCATTTTTTCCTCAAATTCATCGATACTATCTACTCTGGCAGCTGTTTTAAGGAGTTTTTTCAGACTATCCATATCCTCGATACCTTCCAAATGATCGGAAAGATCTGTGGGAATATCTCCCAGATCCTCCAGTAGATCCAGGATATTTTCTATTGTAGTCTCTTTTGCCGCTTCCTGAGTTGCTTCCCGTGCGGCATCTCTTCGTTCTCTGTCGATCAGATCCCCAAATGTCATAATGCCCCTCCTTACCTCCGGATCCATCTTAACCTTTCGGACATAAGCGTCCAACTCCTCGGTGGCCGGATCTACTGCTGAAGAACCATCACTTTTCTCCATATAGTGTAGCATGTTTTCAATGCTTTTGCTACCGCCTTTTTGCCCGCGGGTGTTAAAGAAGATATGGCATAGTCCATCGTGATATTCCAGCTCCGGCACCTCTTCACACCGTTCACGGAACGTGTAGACCATATAGTCTTTTCCGAAAATATCAAAATTGGTGATGGTAATGACGAACACATTGGGAAGATGTTCAAATTCATTGTCCCCACTCTTCATATACCGGCTGTCGATCTTTGCCTGCCTGAAACGGCTGGCTCTCGGAAAATCCATATCATTTCTTGTATGTGGTTCCAGATCGTAGACATTGGCGATCACTTCCTGATCCTCTGCATCCGATTCTGAAATCTCCACATCCAGTCGGATGCCTCTGTGTTCCGGGCTGTAGCCGGGGATAGCGCGCTCGGAGATGACCTTAATCTGTCCGAAGTTTCGTTGTAATAGTACCTGGAGAAGACATCGCATGGACTTCTCTCCGACTTCCTGATCCGATGCCACGGCATTGATCAGATAATTGTCAATCAGGTTTAGTTCCTCTGGTTTCTTTTTTTGCATAATGAATAGTCTCCTTTCGATTCCTTCGTGACAGAGACTACCCGCCATGCAAAAGACCGGTCTCTGTCACAATTTTTTTTAATATGCTGTGAATTTTGACCGAATCGTCATCGAAATCTTAGAACTCACAGAACATCTACGGACGGTATAGTATCAGAAACCGGAAGGGATTGTCAAGGGGAAATACAAATGTCTAACCTCAGGCAGATGGAGATGTCTCTGTCGTCCGACATCATTTCGATAGCCAACCACAATAAAGTATTATATAATGAAAGCCAGTTGAAAACACCGCAAATCAGGATGGGGGGTCATTATGGAAGAAAATGAAGTACTGATCGAAGAATGGTCGCCGGTAACAAATATACAGGCGTTCGTAGAAAAGAGCGAGAAGAATTATTATTTCTACTTTTGGGTCAACCCGGGGAGCGAAGAATCGGATGTCCGCTCGAGCTGGATCTGCAATCGCATCAAGGCGCCGGAAAGTGTGGAAGAAGCATTGGAGATCGAAGGGGAAGCCCCCTGTATGCCGGTAGAATTTGTAGCACACGTTCCGAACGGAATGGAACTGGATGCGGATTCTCTTTCGATCGTCTGGTTTGAAGAAGGAGATGCAGCAGCTTTATTATCCGGTAACAAAATACTGTCGGTCATTCCGAGCTTCAGCGGGTATAATGGTTTTCACGGTTACTCTGTCTATGCGAAAGGAACCGGGCCGTTCGCCTGGGAACTGACGCAGGCGTATTCCAAGTTTGAAGAACAGATAAAAAAGAGCAGGGCGTTCTGGTCGTATTTTGATGAAGAGGACTATTGGGGACGAGTACAGAATTTCCATATGAATACGCTGAACCGCTTCTTCGGAAAAGAAGAGAAGTATTATGTGATCGATAAAGGCGAGTTTCCGCCAAAAGCTTTGGTGCAGGGCAGAAAAGGGAATGTCCTGTACGGAATCACGCTTGGGGTAAGTATGATCCCAATGCCGAATGTGGATATGACATATGAAGATGATTATACGGATTATCGTCGTATGGAATTGGGATTTGCATGTGATGAGAGACACGAAGCTCTGCTGAAGCCCTTCTTTTCGACGATGTCCGGCCTTGCGGGGTATCCGTGGGAGTACCTGACATTCTTTGGCCACGGCCATACGATACCGTATAAGAACATTAAGGGAATCGATTACCTGTTGTTTTTAAATGATCGTTTGCTCCGTACGACGGATGCGCCGAAATACGACAGGTTCATGGGAGATGAAGTGAATCTGCTCTGGCTGGTACCGATTAAGCAGGAAGAGAAAGATTTTATTGAAAAGAACGGGATCGACGCATATTTGGACGGAAAAGATGTGTCGAAGATTCATATATTAAAATAAAACGAACGCATTTTGGGCGAAAAAAATTTTTATGCCGGTGTCACCATTTACCTTTTACGGGCATGAAAGAATTTCAATTATCATCTTTTTCGCCGATAGCAGAAAGAGTTATTTTCTTATATGCATTTGACTTGTCACTGTTTGGATGGGGTTCTAACCCAATAATTGTGATATCTCCTTGATCAGGTCCATAGACCCAAAAAAT